>CAVFSQ010000015.1:0-14830 GCA_963625145.1 Bacteroidaceae bacterium
CAGTTTTTTGGGTTAGCCTCTGGACTTCCTCTCCACGGGGTTTGTCGGGTGCGCCGATTTTGTGGAAAATGTGAAGCTCCAATACAGAAGTATCTCTTTCGATGAAAATGCAAACTATGTGTTGGTGGGAATGCGTCGTGCAGAAAAGTCATATATGCTTTACCAACATATACAACGACTCATTGAGCATGGACACCGCAAGGAGGAAATTCTGTTGGCTTATAGAAAATTCATGAGTTCTAAAATCAAGCGTGCCGCATGACATTCTCAGATTCGAATATTCGGGACTAACCTGTGTTTGAAAGAAACGCGTTGGCTGTGCTGTTGTGATGGTGATCTCGGCGGGATTCAAACCCGCGACCTTCAGAACCGGAATCTGACGCTCTATTCAGCTAAGCTACGAGACCTTTGGAAAGGGGTGGGGCAGTGTGTGCCCTCACTCCTTTGTTTTTATGCTTCAAGAATTCTTGGCTTTGCCGGAGTTCTTGTTTTATGCTGCAAGAATCCTTGGCTTGTGCTGCCGGAGTTCTTGTCTTATGTTGCAGTATCTGCTTTTTGCAGTTTGTTTTAGAGTCCTACGCTCTTGAGCACTTGCTCGCACTTTGCCTCGGCTGCCTGGCAGCAGTTCTTGTAGTCTGCTGCTGACTTCATGTCGCCGGACACTTCGATGTAGAATTTTATCTTTGGCTCGGTGCCTGACGGACGTATGCTGAGTTTGGTACCATCGGCTGTGAAGTACTGGAGGACGTTGCTGGTGGTTGGCTGCTCGAGTTTGGTGGTGTTGCCTTGGGCGTCTTTTGCTTCGAGGGTTGACCAGTCTTTGTAGAGTGTGACTGGGCTGCCGGCGAGTTCTGTTGGCGGGTTGTTGCGGTAGTTTTCCATCATTGCCTTGATTTCGTCGGCTCCGCTCTTGCCTGGGCGCACTACGTTGACAGCTTTGTTGTAGGAGAATCCGTATTCCATGTAGATTTCCATGAGGATGCCGTATAGTGACTTGCCTTGGTCTTTTGCCCATGCGCAGATTTCTGCGAGGAGTGAGCATGCGCTGACAGAGTCTTTGTCGCGGCAGAAGTCTTCTGCGAGGAATCCGAAGCTTTCTTCGCCTCCGCCGATGTATTTTTTCTTGCCTTCGGCGATGAGAATTTCGCGTGCTATCCATTTGAATCCGGTGTAGCAGTCGCGCATCTCGATGCCGTATTTGTCGGCTACTTTCTTCACCATTTCGGTGGTGACGATGGTCTTCACTACGAATTCATTGCCTTTCATCAAGCCTTGGTCGATGCGGTTCTTGATGATGTAGTAGAGGAAGATGAGGAGTGTCTGGTTGCCGTTGATGATGGTCCATTCTCCTTCGTTGTCTTTGCATGCCATTGCTATGCGGTCGGCATCGGGGTCGCTTGCCATGACTATGTCGGCATTGAGTTTCTTGGCGAGGTTGACTGCCAGGGTGAGTGCTTCTGCGTTTTCCGGGTTTGGTGAGACTACTGTCGGGAAGTTTCCGTCTTTCACCGTTTGTTCGGGTACGCAGTGTACGTTTCCGAATCCCCAGTATTTGAGGCTTCGTGGGATCATCATCATGCCGGCTCCGTGGAGTGGGGTGTAGACGATGCAGAGGTCTTTCTGGTGCTCGATGGCTTTTTTGTCGATTGACAGTGTGTGGACTGCCTCGATGTATGCCTGGTCGACTTCTTCGCCTATGATGGTGATGTATTTCTTGTCGCCTCCGGTCTTGACGTCTTCATACTTGACTTTGTTGACTTCGTCGATGATGCCTTTGTCGTGTGGCGGCAGCACTTGTGCTCCGTCTTCCCAGTAGGCTTTGTATCCATTGTATTCGCGTGGGTTGTGGCTTGCTGTGATGTTGACTCCGCTTTGGCACTTGAGGTGTCGGATGGCGAATGACACTTCAGGTGTTGGTCGCATGTCCTCGAAGAGGTAGACGTAGATGCCGTTGGCTGCGAAGATGTCGGCTACTCGGTTGGCGAATACGTCGGAGTTGTTGCGGCAGTCTACTCCAATGACTACGCTTATCTTGTCTTTGTCGGCGTAGTTTTTCTTGAGGTAGTTGGCAAGTCCTTGTGTGGCAGCGCCTACGGTGTAGATGTTCATGCGGTTGGTGCCTGCGCCCATGATGCCTCGCAATCCGCCAGTTCCGAACTCGAGGGTCTGGTAGAAACTGTCAATGAGTTCTGTCTTGTCTTCTTTCTGAAGCATTTCCTTTACCGCTGCTTGTGTGTCGGTATCGAACACGGGATTGCTTGCCCATTGCTGGGCTACAGATTCGCATTGTTTGAGTAATTCCTGGTCTGCCATAGTTTCTTTGTTGTTTTCTTTAATTTGTTTGCAAAGGTAAGACAATTACGGCGAACTCCAAAATATTTCGTGTGTTTTTTTAGACTGACTCTAAAAATTCCGCGTTTAAGTTCTATGTACAATATATTAAGGTGTGGGCGCGGTCATTATGGCTTTTGCTCAGTGGAGAGGCGGAATGTCAGTGGTGAAGTGCTGAAGATGGGGTGGGGAAGCAAGAAATGTGTGGATTTATTTGTTTGTTTGGGATTATCGTTTTATATTTGCGCTATGAATTTGAGAATGGACTAAAATCAAAGGCATTATGAAGAATCTTGTATTTCTATTATGTATGTTCTTGCTTTCTGCAGGGGCATTTGCACAGGACGAGGCTGCGGCTTCCAACTGGATTACGGGCGAGCAGGAAAGTAGTTACCCGGGACAGACTATTAAGTATGCTGTGTGTCAGAGCACTATGACGTTGGAAGACGGTGAAGATCCGGTGACGGTTTCACTCAATGTGATGATTTTCCGCGGCAACTTGAATTTTTTTCTTTCGGTGAAGGGCGACTTGTTTGTGGTGGAGAATATGGAGAATATCAGTACGCAGAAGACTCTGATTCAGTTTGACGATGCCAAGAGCAACCGCTATCCGCTGGTGGGCGACAACAACTACACGGCTTCGAAGCTGTCGTTCCAGTCGAACTTCAAGGACAAGTTCAAGAAGGGACTGAGGACTGCGAAGAAGTGTAACATCATTGTGGAACTCAAGAATGCGGGTCAGCAGACTTTTGAATTCAATGTGGAAGGGCTCGACCCTGAGTTCCTGCAGTAGTGCGGAACTGTAGTTTCGGGAAAAAAAAGGACAGGGCATCAGTTCCGGACAACGGAAACTGGTGCTTTTTTGCACGTTGAGACGGGGCTTTCCTCGTGTGTGAAACTTGTGCTTTTTGTGTGCCAAATCCGGGACTTTTCTCTGTCTCCGAACTATGGATTTTTTTTGTGATCCCGAACGGGCGTAATTATTTTCTTGGTCAGAGAAATTTTTTTTCTTGGTCAGAGAAAAATTTCGCCCTGCTTGGCGATGGAAAAGTGCAGGTCTTTGCTTCCATCGTTTTTGCCGCAAATTTAGTGCCTTTCCAGTTGCAAAGTTGACGGGGACTAAACCAAAATCAAGGACGAGCTACCAATTAAATCATAAATCGCAACCGCGGTTTAATATTATTTTGTATCTTTGCATCGTAATGTGGTCTTCGGGCTGCTGACATGAAATCTTAATGCAGTCTTCGGGCTGTTGGTATGAAAACAATAACAAGAATCAAATATGGCAACAGAGTTAAACGAACAGGAGATTCAGCGCCGGCAGAATCTGCAGGCAATGCGCGACATGGGGATTGACCCGTATCCGGCTGCAGAGTACACTACGGATGCTTTCTCCACAGATATTGTGGCAGAATTCAAAGATGAAGAGACAGAGCCACGCCAGGTGTGCATTGCAGGACGAATGATGAGCCGCCGAATCATGGGCAAGGCTTCGTTTATCGAACTGAAGGACTCCAAAGGACGAATCCAGGTGTACGTCACCCGTGACGACATCTGCGAGGGCGAGAACAAGGACATGTACAATGTGGTGTTCAAGAAACTGCTCGACTTGGGCGACTTTATCGGAATTAAGGGTTTCGTGTTCCGCACTCAGACCGGACAGGTGAGTGTGCATGCCAAAGAACTCACAGTGCTGGCAAAGAGCCTCAAGCCGCTGCCAATCGTGAAATACAAGGACGGAGTGGCATACGATGCCTTTGAAGACCCCGAACTGCGCTACCGCCAGAGATACGTGGACCTCGTGGTGAACGAGGGAGTGAAGGAAACCTTCGAAAAACGCTCGAAAATCATCTCAACCATGCGTCGGGTGCTCGACGATGCAGGCTACACCGAGGTGGAGACACCAATCCTGCAGTCCATCCCGGGCGGAGCAAGCGCACGTCCGTTCATCACCCACCACAATTCGCTCGACATCGATCTCTACATGCGAATCGCTACCGAGCTCTACCTGAAGCGACTCATCGTAGGCGGATTCGAAGGCGTGTATGAAATTGGCAAGAACTTCCGCAACGAAGGCATGGACCGCACCCACAACCCGGAATTCACCTGTGTGGAACTCTATGTGCAGTACAAGGACTACAACTGGATGATGTCGTTCACCGAGAAACTGCTCGAGACCGTCTGCATCGCCGTCAACGGCAAACCCGAGCGCGAGATTGACGGCAACATCGTGAGTTTCAAGGCTCCCTACCGCCGCCTGCCCATTCTCGAAGCCATCAAGGAGAAAACCGGATACGACCTCGAAGGCAAGAGCGAAGACGAAATACGCGCCGTGTGCCGCGAACTGAAGCTCGAGCAGGTGGACGAAACCTACGGAAAGGGCAAGATGATAGACGAAATCTTCGGAGAATTCTGCGAAGGCACCTACATTCAGCCCACATTCATCACCGACTATCCCGTGGAGATGTCGCCACTCACAAAAATGCACCGCTCAAAAGCCGGACTTACCGAGCGTTTCGAACTTATGGTAAACGGAAAAGAACTGGCAAACGCCTATTCCGAGTTGAACGACCCTATCGACCAGGAAGAACGCTTCAAAGAGCAGATGCGCCTTGCCGACAAGGGCGATGACGAAGCTATGATCATCGACCAGGACTTCCTGCGCGCGCTGCAGTACGGCATGCCCCCAACAAGCGGCATAGGCATAGGCATCGACCGCCTTGTGATGCTCATGACAGGCAAGACCACAATACAGGAAGTGCTGCTGTTCCCGCAGATGCGCCCCGAAGCCAAGCCACAGCGCGATGCTGCCGGCAAATATACCGAACTGGGCGTTCCCGAAGAACTGGTGCCCGTATTGCAGAAAGCCGGCTACAACCTGGCTGCCGACATGCGCGACATCAATCCGCAGAAAATACAGATGCAGATAGGCGAAGTGATCAAGCGCTTCAAGCTCAACATGCCCAAGCCCTCGGTAGACGAGGTTGCAGCATGGATTGCAAAACTCTGACGCACGGAGTATACCAACGCTAAGCATAATTACCTTGACCACTCGCTGCGGAAAGATAGGACTTGTAGGAAGCGGAAGCTGGGCCACGGCTATCGCCAAGATAGTCATGGAAAATTGCGGCGCGCTCAACTGGTACATGCGCAGCAAGGATGCCATCGGAGAGTTTCGGCGCCTGGGGCACAATCCCTCCTACCTCACCATGGCCAAGTTCAACACCGACACCATAAATTTCAGCAACGACATCAACGATGTTGTAGCCGCAAGCGACACCGTGATCTTCGTCACCCCCTCGCCCTACCTCAAGGTCAACCTCAAGAAACTCAAGCGCCCGCTCACCGACAAACTGGTAGTTACCGCAATAAAGGGAATTGTTCCCGACGAAGATCTTGTAGTCACCGAATATTTCCGTCAGATATACAATGTGCCCGACAACCAGTTGGCCGTAATAAGCGGTCCGAGCCATGCCGAGGAAGTGGCGCTCGGGCGTCTCACCTACCTCACCATCGGCTGCATTGACCCGCAGACAGGGCGCGCGCTTGCCGATTTTCTGGCCAGTCCGTACATCAAGACTTCTATAAGCACCGACGTGGTGGGCATAGAATACGCCACAGTGCTTAAAAACGTCTACGCCATAGCGGCAGGCATCTGCAAAGGGCTCGGTTACGGTGACAATTTCCAGGCAGTGCTCATATCCAATGCCATAAAGGAAATGAACCGTTTTCTCAAAGCAGTCTACCCCATTGCGCGCGATGTGGACGCCACGGCTTATCTCGGCGACCTTCTTGTTACCGGCTACTCCAACTTCAGCCGCAACCGCGTGTTCGGCACCATGATAGGCAAAGGCTACAGCGTGAAAAGCGCCCAGATTGAAATGGAAATGGTGGCCGAAGGCTACTACGGCACCAACTGCCTTTATTTGATAAACCGGCAGTTCGGAGTAAACATGCCCATTCTCTATGCCATATATGATATCCTTTACAACCACATCTCCCCGGCACTCGAGATATCGCTGCTCACAGATTCATTGCGATAAAACACAAAACAACCAAAATACAATTTGAAATGAAGACTATCAGTTTGGATTTATCAAAGGCAAAGCCTTTCGTCAGCGAACAGACATTTGCTGCCATGCAAGGCAAGTCGCTCGAAGCCCAGAAAGCACTCGAAGCAGGCACATGCCCGGGCAATGACTTCCTGGGATGGTTGCATCTTCCCTCTTCCATAACAGCCGACGACCTCAAGGCCATCAACGACTGCGCCGCAGTGCTGCGCCAGGAATGCGACGTTGTGGTGGTTGCCGGAATCGGAGGCAGCTACCTCGGTGCAAGAGCCGTTATAGAAGCGCTCTCAAACACTCTGGGATGGCTCGTGGCCGACAAGAAAAATCCTACCATACTTTTCGCAGGCAACAGCATCAGCGAAGACTACCTGTATGAGCTCACCGAATATCTCAAGGACAAGCGCTTCGGAGTTATCAATATTTCAAAATCGGGAACCACTACCGAAACCGCCCTCACATTCCGTCTGCTCAAGAAACAGTGCGAAGACCAGCGCGGCAAGGAAACCGCACGCAAGGTTATCGTGGCCATCACCGACGCCCGCAAGGGAGCAGCACGCGTAACCGCCGACAAGGAAGGCTACACTTCGTTCGTAATTCCCGACAATGTGGGCGGACGTTTCTCGGTATTGACTCCCGTAGGTCTGCTGCCCATCGCATGCGCTGGTTTCGATATCGAACAGCTCGTAACCGGTGCGCTCGACATAGAGAAGCAGGCTGCAGCCAACGTACCTTTCGAGCAGAACATCTGTCTGCAGTATGCCGCAGTGCGCAACGCCCTTTATTCGGAAGGCAAGACAATTGAAATCCTCGCTGACTTCCAGCCCAAACTTCACTATATCGCCGAATGGTGGAAACAGCTCTACGGAGAAAGCGAAGGCAAAGACGGCAAGGGCATTTTCCCCGCATCCGTAGATTTCACCACAGACCTCCACTCCATGGGACAATGGATTCAGGAAGGCGAACGCACAATATTCGAGACAGTGCTCAGCGTTGAGAAAGTGAACCACAAGGTGCTCTTCCCGCACGACGACGAAAACCTCGACGGACTTAATTTCCTTGAAGGACGCCGCGTGGACGAAGTAAACAAGAACGCCGAACTGGGAACGCGCCTAGCTCACGTAGACGGCGGAGTGCCCAATATACGCATTGTCATCCCCAGCCTAAGCGAGCGCTACATCGGGCAGCTCATATATTTCTTCGAGCGTGCCTGCGGCGTAAGCGGAAACATTCTCGGCGTAAATGCCTTCAACCAGCCCGGTGTTGAGGCTTACAAGAAAAACATGTTCGCTCTGCTCAACAAGCCTGGCTACGAAGCCGAAAGCAAAGCCATCCGTGCACGTCTGGAAGGCGAATAACCATGTACGAAGCAGAAAAAGCACAATATCTCAACAGCCACGGCTTTAGGGCGCTAAGCCTTAAAGCCGTACTGTTTGACATGGACGGAGTATTGTTCGACTCCATGCCGCGCCATGCCGATGCCTGGGTCAAGGCTTGCGACCTTTTCGGCATGCACGTTGCTCCCGAAGAAGTTTTCTTCAACGAAGGGCGCACAGGCGACGACACTATAGAAATCTTCGCGCAAAAACACCTTTTCCGCCCGGCCACGGCACAGGAAAAACACGACATCTACGCGGAAAAATGCCAAATCTTCAACGCCAACTACAAAAGCGAAACGCCGCGTATGCCCGGAGCTTACAAGCTGTTGCAGAAAGTGCGCGACACACAACTGAAAATCGGTGTAGTGACTGGCAGCGGACAGGCATCGCTTCTCACGAGGCTCGACCATGCCTACCACGACCTGATTAATCCGGCCCTTGTGGTTTCGTGCCACGACACGCTTCGCGGCAAACCGGCTCCAGACCCATATCTTAAAGGGCTCGACAAAGTGGGGGCAGAACCTTGGGAAGCGGTTGTGGTGGAAAACGCCCCTCTCGGCGTACAGGCTGCGGCTGCTGCAGAAATTTTCACCATCGGTGTCAATACCGGGCCTTTACCGCCGCAGGCACTCAGCGAAGCCGGAGCGAACCTCGTATTTCCGTCAATGCAGAGCCTGGCCGAAGCATGGCCCTTGTTCTAGACGAGATTCCGGCTGCGGAGTCTTTGCATTTTCTGCATTTTATCAAGCATAACCGCACTTTCACGCAATATATAATAAAGCCGAACGTTATAATCTAACTGGTATTATCAACATAACATCCAAAATGATTGAATACGTTCACGGCGAACTGACTGAACTGATTCCTACACTGGCGGTTGTGGAAGCCGGAGGCGTGGGATACGCCCTAAACATTTCGCTCACCACATACGATGCATTGAAAAACAGTCGGGAAGTGCGGCTTTATGTGCACGAAAACATACGCGAAGACGCATATATCCTATATGGCTTTGCCTCACGCGACGAACGCACCGTGTTCGAAGCGCTGCTCTCGGTTTCGGGAGTGGGCGGCAACACGGCCCGCACCATTCTCTCGGCATTCTCGCCCGACGAATTCCGCGCCGTGGTGGCAAGCGAAGACATTCAGGCGCTGAAATCCGTAAAAGGCATCGGACTAAAGACGGCACAACGCATCATCGTCGACCTTAACGGCAAACTGGGTGCAGGTCAGGCCGTTGCCATTCCCGGTACAGTATCTGGCCGCCGCAATGCCGAAGAAGCCGTAGGTGCGCTTGTAACCCTCGGATATCCTGCCCCTGCAGCCCAAAAGGCCGTAAACGCAATACTAAAGCAAACCGCTGACACTGCCGTAGAGGACCTTATAAAACAGGCATTGAAAATGCTGTAAAGGAAAGGAAGCAGCAGGAAAAATCAGGAAAAATGGCGTTGCGCAACATCAAGGCAAGTATTATGGCAATCTGCATAACCGCGTTCTGCGGCAGTGCAGTGCACTTGCATGCCCAGAATATTGTTGCCGACAACGACTCAACGACACCGAGACGGGCTGAAGTGAGCAAGACTACACCACTGAACGAAGACGACCTGAAACAACGCCCATACGACCTTGCCACACCCAAGAACATGAAGGAGGAAGCCGAACTTGACGAGAAAACAGGTGGCTACCGCCTGGGCATGAAGATAGGCGACACATACCTCAACACGCCCGTACTGCTTACACGCGACGAATATATGCGCTGGAGCCTGAAGCGCTCAATGCAGAAATACTACGCCACAAAGAATTCCGAAGCCTTCGAGGCCAACGGCAAGGATAAATTCAACTTCACCGACATGCAGTTCAGCCTCGGACCTGCCGAAAAGCTGTTCGGCCCCGGCGGAGTGCAGATAAAGACACAAGGCTCGGCCGAACTTAAAATCGGCGCCAACACTACAAACGTCGACAACCCTACGTTGCCCCTCCGTTTCCGCAAGACATTCGCTTTTGACTTCGACGAGAAAGTAAATCTCAGTGTAAACGGACGCATTGGCGACAAAATGGACATGACCCTCAACTACAACACCGAGGCCACCTTCGACGTCGACTCAAAAGACCTGAAGCTCACCTATCAGGGCAAGGAAGACGAAATAGTGAAACTGCTCGAAGCCGGCAATGTGTCGATGCCTTCTAACGTGTCACTCGTAAAAGGCGCCTCTTCACTGTTCGGCTTGCGGGCCGACATGCAATTCGGCAAACTCAAGCTACAGACAGTCATCTCGCGCAAAAACTCCACAAGCTCCACCGTAAAGTCAGATGGCGGCAACCAGCTTTCCTCCTTCGAAATATCAGCATCGGAATACGAGGAAAACCGACATTTCTTCCTGTCGCATTTCTTCCGCGACAACTACGACCGCTGCATGGCGCAGCTTCCGAACATTTCTTCGGGCATAAAAATCAACCGTGTGGAAGTGTGGGTTACCAACAAAACCGGTGCCACCACCAATACCCGCAACATTGTGGCTTTTGCCGACCTTGCAGAAAGTTCGCACATAGGAAACTCCATGTGGACAGGCGGCGGAACGTCAAATCCGCAAAACACCTCGAACAGTCTCTACAACACCATCAGCACCAACTACGCTGCAGCGCGCAACATTGACCAGACCACCGCTACGCTCGACATGATCGGCAATTTCAGCGGTGGCACCGACTACGAGAAACTTGAAAGCGCCCGGTTGCTGAGCTCTTCGGAATATACCGTCAACACTGCTCTGGGATACATTTCGCTCAAGTCGTCGCTACAAACCGACCAGGTCTTGGCCGTGGCCTACGAATACACCTACCGAGGACAGAACTTTCAGGTTGGCGAGTTTTCAACCGACGTAAAGGACAACTCACAAGCCATATTTGTAAAGGCTCTGAAAAACACTTCCAATGTGCCGGCAATGGCAAACTGGGACCTGATGATGAAAAACGTCTACTCGCTCAATGCCACCAGGGTACAGAAAGACCGTTTCCGGCTCGACGTCAAGATTCTCAGCGACACCACAGGCGTTTATCTCACCTACCTGCCAGAGCCGGGGCTCAAGAACACTCCCCTTGTGAGACTTATGAACCTTGACCGCCTCGACAACAACAACAAAGCGAATTCCAACGGATATTTCGATTTCGTTGACGGCTACACCATCGACGCTTCAACCGGACGCATATTTTTCCCGGCAGCCGAACCTTTCGGTTCATTCCTCAGAAACAAAATCGGGAGTTCTGCAGTAGCCGACAAATACTGTTTTCAGGAGCTCTACGACTCAACCAAAACCATAGCCAGGCAGATTGCCGAGAAAAACAAGTATCTTATATCGGGGCAATACAAGGCATCACAGAAAACCGGCGAAATAAATCTGGGAGCCACCGATGTGCCGCAAGGAAGCGTTGTAGTTACTGCCGGAGGGTCAACACTCACCGAAGGCTCCGACTACACCGTGAACTATAGCGAAGGCACGGTAACCATCATCAACCAAAGCATTCTTGATGCGGGCACTCCCGTCAGCGTAAGTCTCGAAAGCAATACCGACTACGGGCTTGAGCGCAAGACGTTGCTCGGGCTAAACTGGGAATACGACTTCACGAAAGACCTGCGCCTTGCCGGCACGTTCATGCATTTGTCCGAACAGCCCCTGACGACAAAAGTATCGATGGGCAGCGAACCGCTAAACAACACCATCTGGGGCTTAAGCCTCGACTGGAAGAAACAGAGCCAATGGCTCACCGACATGCTCGACAAACTGCCATTCCTGTCGCTCGAGAAACCGTCGAGCATCAACTTTTCGGCAGAATTCGCCCAACTCATAGCCGGCAACAATTCGGCATCGCAGGGCAACTCGTCGTACATCGACGATTTCGAACAAACGCAAAGCAAAATCGATATAAGCACACCAACCGACTGGCAACTCAGTTCCACACCTTCCGAATTTGCCGAAAGCAAACTCAACAACGACGTGCGCTACGGCTACAACCGTTCACTGTTGGCATGGTACAAAATCGACCCGCTCTTCACGCGCCGCAGTTCTTCGCTGACGCCGAGCCACATAAAAAGCGACCTTGAGCAACTTTCCAACCACTACGTCCGGGAAGTATACAACCGCGAACTTTTCCCCAACAAGGAACAGCGTTTCGGCGAGAGTTCCACTCTCTCGGTGCTGAATCTGGCCTACTATCCCGATGAGCGCGGTCCTTACAACCTCAACACCAATCTCGACGTAAACGGAAAGCTTGCAAATCCGCGCGAGCATTGGGGAGGTATGATGCGCAAGCTAAACACCAGCGATTTCGAGCAGGCAAATATCGAATACGTGGAATTCTGGCTCATGGACCCCTTTATATACACCCGCACCGAAGCCGGCGACTATTCGGGCGACCTTTGCATCAACCTCGGCGAAGTGAGCGAAGACATTCTGAAAGACGGAAAGAAATTCTACGAAAGCGGAATGCCTACAGATGGTGATGCTTCAAAATACTCCGAAACGGTATGGGGGCGCGTACCGGTGCAGAACAGCGTTACCTATGCATTCAACACCAACAGCGGGGCAAGAGACCAACAGGACATTGGACTAAACGGCCTTTCGAGCACTGAAGAAGCTGCATTCTCCACATACAAGACATACCTCGATGAAATTCGCTCGAAAGTAAGCCAAACAGCCTACGATTCCATAGCAGCCGACCCTGCAGGCGATGACTACCATTACTTCCGTGGATCGGATTTCGACAGGCAAAAAACTTCCATTCTCGACCGCTACAAGCACATAAACGGTCCCGAAGGCAACTCGCCCGAATCGAAAGATTCACCCGAGAGTTACAGCACTGCCTATAAATCGACCCCCGACGTAGAGGATATAAACCAAGACTATACCCTAAACGAATACGAAAAATACTTTTTGTACCGCATACATTTGTCACCCGACGGCATGCAGGTTGGCCAAAACAACATCGTAGACGAGCGAACAGCCAGCGTATCGTTGCGCAACGGCAAAACAGCCAACGTATCGTGGTATCTGTTCCGGGTGCCGATAAACAATTACGACGGCAAGGTTGGCAACATCAGCGATTTCAACAGCATACGCTTCATGCGCATGTATCTCACCAATTTCGAAAAGCCGGTAGTGCTCCGATTCGCCACTCTCGAACTCTCGCGCGGCGAATGGCGCAACTACGAGCAGAACCTCTACACAGGCCAGGCTCCATCGGTGAGCGGCACCATGGATGTGGCAGCAGTAAACTACGAGGAAAACAACGAAAAGAAACCGGTAAACTACGTAATTCCACCAGGAATCTCGCGCGTAGTAGACCCTAACGAATCGCAGTTGCTAGAGCAAAACGAGCAGGCGCTCCAGCTTGTGGTAAAAAATCTTGCAAGCGGCGATGCGCGTGCAGTCTACAAGAATCTCTCCCTCGACTTGCGCAAATACAAGCACATACAAATGTTCGTCCATGCTAACCAGCTTGTAGGCGACAACAGCGTTACCGACGACGCAACTTCGCTTTTCATTCGCTTCGGGTCCGACTACAAGAGCAATTTCTATGAATATGAAATACCGTTGAAACTGACAGCCGAAGGGCAGTATGACCGCTACTCCACATCTGCAAGGCGCAGCGTATGGCCCGAAGAGAACATGCTCGACATCAACCTCTCGAAATTCACCGAATTGAAACGCGAGCGCAACCGCCAGAAAAGCGAAGGAATGGCATCATACGCCCAAATTTTCTCGTCGTACGACACCGACCGTCCCAAAAACAAGATAAGCGTAGTGGGCAATCCGTCACTCGGAGAAATCCACACCATGATGATAGGCGTGCGCAACAACTCGCGCCAAATATCAAGCGTGGAAGTGTGGGTTAACGAACTACGTTTGCAGCACTACTCCAACAAAGGCGGCTGGGCTGCAAAAGGCAATCTCAACATGCAGCTTTCCGACCTGGGAACATTCAACATCGGAGGACATGTGGAAACCGACGGTTTCGGCGGAGTGGAAGACCGCGTTGCCGACCGCCGCGACGACAACCTATACGAATACGACATGTCGATGAACATCGACCTCGGGCGCTTCCTGCCCGAAAAGGTTAAGTTCAAGGCGCCGCTCTACTACTCCTACAGCAAAGAGAAAGTAAAGCCGAAATACAATCCGCTTGATACCGACATGGAGCTTGACGATGCCATAAACGCCCTCACCACACAGCGCGAGCGCGACTCGCTGAAACGCATCTGCGAAACTACAGAAGTAAACTCTAACTTCAGCCTTTCGAACATAAAGTTCAACATTGCCACAAAGAGCCATCCGATGCCCTACGACCCTGCCAATTTCTCGTTCAGCTATTCGCACAGCCACAAGCAGAGCGAAGGGCAAACCATAGTGCGCGAAAAAGACGACAGTTGGCGCCTCACCGGCAATTATTCCTACACTCCCAATTTCAAGCCGTTTGCGCCATTCGCAAAAATGAATGGCAAGAGTCCTTGGCTGAAAATTCTGCAGGAAGAAAAAATCAACTACCTTCCCCAAAACATTTCCGTAAATTCCGACATCACGCGTTCCTACTACGAACTGCAGGAACGCGACATGCAGCAGCTCGACAACACTACCCTGCCCATGACATGGGCCAGCGACTTCTTTTGGAACCGTACCTTCAACCTGCAGTGGGATTTTACCTCAAACATACACACTTCATTCTCATCGGGCACCAACGCTGAAATCGAGCAGCCCAACGTACCTGTCAACAAATCATTGTATCCCAATGAATACGAGGCTTGGAAAGACTCTGTATGGAGAAGTGTGAAGCATTTCGGCACACCGCTAACATACCAGCAGAATTTCGACTTCTCGTGGAAGATTCCATTGAACAAAATACCCGTTTTCAACTGGGTCACCCCCGACGTCACCTACCGCAGCACATACAACTGGAACCGCGGCACATACCTTGAAGATGGCTCCACACTTGGCAATACCATCAACAATACGCGCGACATCAACGGCAACCTGCGCATGAACTTACTCACCCTCTACAACAACATTC
>CAVFSQ010000016.1:0-6196 GCA_963625145.1 Bacteroidaceae bacterium
CTCGAGAACCTATCCACGCTCATGGGGAAATACGGTGAAGAAGGTGACAAACTGCTCTTCAAGATACTCAACAGCGGCAATTTCGTCAACGGCCTTTCGCCCGAAGATTTCCAAACCGAAAGCACTGGCAAACTAGCCGCACAAATTTGCGAAAAAGGATTGCGCTACGACCTTACCGTACCTTTCGCGCGCTTTGTGGTGCAGCACCGCGACGACATCAAGATGCCGTTCCGCCGCTACCAGATACAGCCCGTATGGAGGGCCGACCGCCCGCAGAAAGGCCGCTACCGCGAATTCTATCAGTGCGACGCCGACGTTGTGGGCAGCGACTCGCTGCTCAACGAAGTGGAACTCGTGGAAATCGTCGACGAGGTTTTCAGCCGTTTCGGAATACGCGTTGACATCAACATCAACAACCGCAAGATTCTCGCAGCCATAGCCGAAAAGATTGGTGCCGCCGACAAGATAACGGCCGTAACGGTAGCCATTGACAAACTTGAAAAAATTGGGCTTGAAGGAGTCGAAAAGGAACTGCTCGACGAAGGCATTCCGGCCGAAGCCATCAAGAGTCTCGAACCTATCATAGCGCTTTCGGGAAGCAACGCCGAGAAAATCGCCGTAATGCGCCGCGAGTTTGCTGCAAGCGAAACGGGCACAAAAGGCATTGACGAAGTGGAATACGTGCTCAACGCGCTCGAAAATTCAGGGCTTCGCAACAGCGTGACGTTCAACCTTTCGCTTGCCCGTGGGCTCAACTACTACACTGGCTGCATCTTCGAAGTCAAGGCGCTCGACTTTGCCATCGGCTCAATTACCGGCGGCGGGCGCTACGACAACCTCACAGGCATCTTCGGTATGCCGGGCTTGAGCGGCGTGGGCATTTCGTTCGGTGCCGACCGTATTTATGACGTGCTTAACGGCCTCGACCTCTATCCCAAAAAAGCTAAAGCGGGCACACAACTGCTGTTCGTGAATTTCGGAGGTGACGCTGAAACGCTCCAATGCATCGCTATGGCCGGAAAAGCGCGCCGCGCCGGCATACGCACCGAGATTTTCCCCGATGCCGCAAAGATGAAAAAGCAAATGGCCTACGCTGCCGACAACAACATTCCGTTCGTGGCGCTCATAGGCGAAGAAGAGGCAAAAAACGGAACTGTGACGCTCAAGAACATGGACCGGCACGAACAGACTACCCTCGGCACCGACGAAATGATAGAAGCCATCACGAAACAGATACATTAAGGCTGCTTCCGGTACGAACAAATCCGGCAATCACAGCCTCATCCGCGCTGCGAAAGGCAGTGCGAAATCAATATAACCACCCGCAAAGCCATGGCGCTTTGCCAACAAAAGTGGCTTACTTTTCAAAAGGGTGCTTTGGTTTACAAAAACCAAAGCACCCTTTTCGGTGACAAATTTGTATGCAAACGCCGTACGGACAAAATGCGGCAAAGGCCGACTTTATTTGTATATCAGCGTAGTCAGGTTTTCGGGATTCAGAATCTGCTGCGCTGACTGCATAAGGCTTTCGGCCGTAAGTGCATCTATAGCCCGGCACTGCTCCTCTATGCTGCGGCGCCGGCCGTATTTGGCGAACGAACGCCCCATGCCCACGGCATACGACGCGAAATTGTTGCGCGATACCAGCAGCTGGCCCTTCAACTGCCGCTTGGCGGCAGCAAGGCGTGCCGGCGAAACGGGAGCGGAAATGAATTTGTCGAATTCCTTGAGAATCAGTTTGCGGCAGCGCTCCACCTTTTTCGGTTCGCAGCCAAAATATACGCCCCACACCCCAGTATCACAATACGAAGCCATGTAGCTTTCCACGGTATACACCAATGCGCTGTGCTCGCGCAATATAATGTTGAGGCGCGAATTCATGCCCGAGCCGCCGAGTATGTTGTTGAGCAGGAAAAATGCCGTGCGCTGCTTGTCAACGCCGCTAAAACCGCGTGCTCCCACAATGACATGCGCCTGATGCGTGTGCTTGTCGTGCGAAACCTCGCGCGGCTTGTAGGGCGGCAACGGCTGGGCAGTCTTCACAGTTGGCTCTGCATCGAGACCGGCAGTGGCTTTCTCAAGCAGCTTCACTATCTTGTCGAAACGCGCGTCGCCGTATACGTAGAACGTGCAGTTGGAAGGCCGGTAAAGGCGCGACGTAAACGCCCGGGCATCGGCAGTGGTGTATTGGCGCAGACGCTGTGCGGTGCCCAGAATGTTGCGCCCCAGGGAATGGCCGTCGAAAAGCAGTTCCTCGAACTCGTCAAATATCAGTTCGGCTGGGTTGTCGTTATAGCTTTCTATCTCGTCGGAAATCACTTCCACCTCCTTGTCAATCTCGCGCTGGGGGTAGAGGCTGTGAAACACCATATCGGTGAGCACGTCAACGGCCCGCGGCAGTTCGCCCACCGGCATTGCAGTGTAGTAAACCGTTTCCTCCTTGCCGGTGTATGCATTGAGGTCGCCGCCCACGCTTTCTATTGCATTGTTTATGTGCCACGAATTGCGACGTTGCGTGCCCTTGAATGTCATGTGCTCTATGAAATGCGCCATGCCCTCTTCGCCGGCATTCTCGTCGCGCGTGCCGGCATAAACCACGTATCCGCAATATACCACGCCCGTTGCCGAGGGCTCGAAAATCACTTTCAACCCATTTTTCAGGGTTGCCGTCTGATAAGTTTCCATATTGCTGCAAAATTACGAAGAATTTCCGGCCGCCCCTACGCAAATGCTCTAAAGGCTGCGCGGACGTAATGTGTTCATAGCTGAACCTTAATATATTCTTAACAGATTTAGCCTTTCAATTAGAATTATAATGAGTAATATTGCAGCATGAAGGCACAAGAAGAATCTAAAGGCCGTCTGCTTGTAATTGACGACGAGCCTGACATACGCGAAATTCTGCAAGTCAACCTCGAGGTGGCGGGCTACGAAGTTATTACCGCGGCCTCGGCCGAAGAAGGGCTGAAGCTGCTCGAAAAGGGCGTGTCGCTCATTCTGCTCGACGTAATGCTCGGCGGCATGTCGGGCTTTGCCATGGCAAGGAAGATGCGGCGCGAACTCAACGACACAACCCCAATAATTTTCCTCACGGCCAAAGACTCCGAAAACGACTTGCTCACCGGCTTTTCGGCCGGCGGCGACGATTATATCGCCAAACCGTTCTCAATTCACGAAGTGATAGCGAGGGTAGGTGCCGTGATGCGGCGCCGCAGCGACACTTCCGCCACAGCGTCGGGCAACATAAGCATCGGCGGCATTGAAATAATTTCCGACCGCAAGCTTGTGCGCGTCGACGACCACGACATAATACTCACTCCGAAGGAATACGGAATACTGAAAATGCTGCTGTCGGCACCGGGCAGGGTTTTCTCGCGCGACGACATTCTGCACAAGGTATGGGAAGACGACTCGCTGGTGCTTGCACGCACCGTTGACGTGCACATAGCGCGCATTCGCTCGAAACTCGGCGAGGCAGGCACACAGATTGTAAACCGGCAAGGATACGGATATTGTTTCACCGAAAAATGATACACCTGGGTTACCGCTACAAACTGCTTCTCTCGTTCACCGCGATATTCGCGGTGTTCGCCATAGTCATGGTGCTTTTCGAGATGCACTACGAAAGTCGGCTGCGTCTCGGCGAATTCCGCATCCGCATGAACGACTATGCCGACATGGTGGCGCGCGAAATTCACCAGACGGGCGACACCATCGACAACGACAACATGAAAAAGTTTCTGGTGTGCCTGCCCCACGAAGTGCGCTTCACCATCATCGACAGCGCAGGCAATGTGAGATACGAGTCGAACAGCGACACTCCCAAAATTGAGGAGAACCATTCAAACCGCCCCGAGGTGAAGAATGCGCGCAAGCTTCCCGGCGGCAGCTACGAAGTGCGCCATTCGCACACTCTCGACACTGACTATTTCTACTTCGCCAAGCAGTACGGCAAATACGTGGTGCGCGTGGCAAGGCCCTACGACGAAGGCGTGCGCTCGCTGCTGCGCCCCGGCAACGTGTTCATGCTGTTCACGCTGCTCGTGCTGCCCATCGTGATAGTAATCTTCATATACATTTCCGACAGCTTTGGCCGCTCGCTGTCAAGACTGCGCAGGTTCATCGTCGATGCCGACAAGGGCGGCATTGACTACGACAGCATAAAGTTCCCGCATTCCGAGCTCGGCGACATAGGGCGCGACATCATAAGCCTCTACCGCCGCATCGACGAGAAAGGCATGCAGGCAAAAACCGACCGCGAACGCCTGCTGAAGCACTTCCAGTACACCGACGGAGGAATCGCCATTTTCAACACCAAAACGGGCATAATCTACGCCAACTCGCGCTTCATGCAATACGTAAACTCCATACTGCCCACGCCGACGGGCGATGCCAACGCGATATGGAACTACGAAGCCTTCCGCCCTGCGCGCGAATTCATCCAACTCAACAGCCGCGAACTGAAACCCGAAGAGCCGGCACCGGTGATGCGCTTCAACACTGCCGCAGGCGGGGCAAGCTACGCCATACAGATGGTGGTTTACAGCGCCGACGACTTCGAGATGTCGATATACGACGTCACGCGGGCCGAAAAGAGCCGCACGCTGAAACAGCAGATGAGCAACAACATCACGCACGAACTGCGCACTCCCGTAAGCAGCATACGCGGATACATAGAAACCCTGCTGGAATGCGAAGGGCTGACCGAAGAAAAGAAAAGGTACTTCCTAGAGCGCGCCTACAACCAGGTGGTGCGACTGAGCGAACTGATACGCGACGTGGCGATAATAACAAAAGTGGAGGAAGCTCCCGAGACGATGCACAAGGAAAGCGTAACGCCGTGCGAAGTTGTGAACGATGTGGTTGAGGAACTGGGCACGAAAATAAAGGAGGCCGGAATGACTGTAGAGAACTGCATCGGGGCCGACGTGCATATTTTCGGAAACTACTCGCTGGTTTATTCCGTTTTCCGCAATCTGGTGGAAAACAGCGTGAGATACGCGGGCCAGGGCACAACCATCCACGTGGAATGCTACAACAGCGATGCCGATTTCTGCTATTTCAATTACTACGACACGGGGCGCGGTTGCCCCGAGAAGCATCTGCCGCGGCTGTTCGAGCGTTTCTACCGCGCCGAGGAAGGGCGCACGCGCGAACTGGGCGGTTCTGGCCTGGGACTTTCCATTGTTAGAAATGCCGTGACTTTCCATCACGGCAACATATCGGTGCGCAACCGCGAAGGCGGCGGACTGCAGTTTCTTTTCACCCTTCAGCGCCACGCCATCAGCTGACGCCGCACGCTGGCTGCAACTATGCCTGCGACGCTCTGTTTTTGAATGCCAAAGCGTACATGCGCATCTGCTTGAGCATTGAAAGCAGACCGTTGCTACGGGTGGGCGAAAGGTTGTCGCGCAGTCCGATGCGGTCGATGAAGTAAAGGTCGGCCCCGAGAATTTCATCGGGAGTGTGGCCCGAAAGCACTCGTATCAGCAGCGACACTATACCTTTCACGATTAGCGCGTCGCTTTCGGCGCGGAATGCCAATGTGCCGTCGGCATTCTGGCAGCACACCAGCCACAGGCGGCTCTGGCAGCCATCGATGAGGTTGCTGTCGGTTTTTTCTTCGGGCGGCAGCGGCTTCTGTTCGTTTCCCATGTCGATGAGCAGCTGATAGCGGTCCATCCAGTCGTCAAGCTCGGAGAAATCCTCTATTATTGCGTCCTGTATTTCGTTGATAGTTTCCATAAGTCATTGTTCGTTGTATATAACCTGCAGCATGGTTTGCCCCACGGCCTTGAGCGTGTTGCGGTCGATGTTTTCGGGCGTGTCGTTCACGGTGTGCCACGTCGGCCCGAAGCTGTTTTCGTAGTCGGTATAGCACGGGATGATGTCGACAGTCGGGATTCCGGCTATCTGGTTCAGCGGCAGATGGTCGTCGGTGGCATAGCCTCCGTCCTGCTGTGGGAACACCATCGAGTAGCCGGCATCGGTAGCAGCCGTCCATATCTTGCTCACTATGCCCGAGGCGTAGTGTTTCGAGAATCCCTCCTGCAGGAAGCGCGCTGCCTTGCCGCCCACCATATCGAGGTTCACGGCATACATGGGGCGGTAGTCGGGGCGCGGCAGATTGGCGGCAAAATACTGCGAACCGAGGCACCATGTAGCCTCGTCGGCTTGCGTGTCGCCGGTCTTGTCC
>CAVFSQ010000016.1:6206-14583 GCA_963625145.1 Bacteroidaceae bacterium
CTCGGGAGTGCCGCAGTCTTCGGCGTCGAAGCACACGAAATCTACTGCAATGCCGGGTTTCTGCAGGCTTATTACTCGCGCAATCTCCAGCATCACGGCCACGCCGCTGGCTCCGTCGTTGGCGGCAGCCACGGGAGTGCGGTAGTTGGCTTCGTCGGCATCCTGATCGGCCCAGGGGCGCGAATCCCAGTGGGCAGAGAGGAGTATGCGGCGGTCGGAAACCGTGTCGGCGGTGGCGAATATGTTCACGCTGTTCATCTTCACGCCGTCGTAGCGCTGCAGCACGGCAGTCTGCCGCACCACGGTGTATCCCAGTTTTTCGAATTCGCCCGCGATATAGTCGGCGCACTTCGTGTGGGCCTCGGTGTTGGGCACACGCGGCCCGAAGGCACACTGCGCGGCAATGCTGTTGTAGGCGTTGTCGGCATTGAAGTCGGGCACGCTCACTGCCGCCTTTTCTTCGTCGCCGCTATCGGCTGAAGGAAGGACGAAACAGATAATCGTTGCCGCAGCAGCAGCCGCCAGAATGACGGCCGCAAGCGCGATTTTCTTTTTGCTTTTGTTCATCGGTATCAAAGTTTTGCCGCCTGCTGCACCTGCTGCATCACCCTCAGGAAGTTTCCTCCCCAGATGAGCGCTATGTCGCTTTCGCTGTAACGCCGCTGCAACAGCCGTTTTGTTATGTTTATCATTTCGGAAGCCGAAGCGATGCCCGGCACTCCACCGTCGCCGTCGAAGTCGGAGCCTATGCCCGCATGCTCAATGCCGGCCACTTCTATTATATGCTCGAGGTGCTGCATCACGTCGTTCACGGTAGCCTTAGCGTCGCGCCTCAGGAAGCCTTCGTAAAAAGTTACCTGCGCCACACCGCCGTTGCGTGCCAGTGCGCGCAGCTGGTCGTCGGTGAGGTTGCGCGGATGGTCGCACAGGGCGCGTGCCGACGAGTGACTGCAAACTATGGGCAGCGCACTTATCTCCATGGCATCGTAGAAACTGCGCTCGCCGCCGTGGGAAAGGTCTACCATTATGCCGCAGCGGTTCATTTCTCGTATCACCTGCTCGCCGTAGGGGCTCACGCCGCCGTGTTCGTTTGCAGTGCGCGAGGCGGAGTCGCAGATGTCGTTGTCGCCGTTGTGGCAAAGGGTGATATACACCACGCCCTGGCGCGCATAGCGCTCCACGTTCGCAAGGTCGCGGCCCAGCGCGTATCCGTTTTCTATAGCCTTCATTATGGCGTGGCAGCCCCGGCTCTTGAGCTGTGCCACCTCGTGGGGCGTGCGTGCCGTGGCCACGCCGTCGGCTTCGCCCGCCATGGTGTCGATTTGCTGCAGCAGGCCGTCGGCCATTGCGGTGGCGGCAGCCAGCGAGCGCTCGTCGCGCGGGCCCTGCGGTATATAGGCAGCCATTATCGAAGCGTCGAGCCCGCCCTCGTCCATTTTGTGGAGATCGACGAGTATCTTGGGGTCGCGGCGCCGTATGTCGATGCCCTGCTGAAAGAACATCGGGGTGTCGCAATGGGTGTCGAGCGTAAGATGATGGGCATGAAACGTGCGGGCCTCGCGGTAGAGCCGCGCTTCGGATGCAAGCCACGAAAACACGGGGTCGGGCTGCGGCTCAAGGCATTCGGGATGCCACTGCACTCCCACAACGGGCTTGAACTCGCTGCTTTCAACGGCCTCCACTACCCCATCGGCAGCCGTGGCGCTGACTTTGAGATGCGGCCCGGCATCGTTCACAGCCTGATGGTGGAACGAATTGACATACATGCGTCCGGTGCCGTAAATCTTTGCCAGCAGCGTGCCGGGGGCAACCTCCGCGCTATGCGTGCGGGTGCTGCGCGGGGCGTCTTGCGAGTGTTTCAGCAGCCAGTCGTCGCCCAATGAATATATGTCCTGGTGTATGCTTCCGCCCAGCGCCATTGCAAGAGTCTGAATGCCGCGGCAGATGCCGAGAATGGGTATCTGGCGGTCGAAGGCCAGGCGCGTGAGCAGCAGTTCGAAGGCATCGCGCTCGGAGTTTATGCCGTGGAGCCCGCGGCATGGTTCCTCGCCGGCAAAAAGCGGGTTGATGTCGGCGCCGCCCGAAAGCACGAGGGCATTGATTCGCGCCAGCATGCCGAGAGCCTCCTGCGCGCTGTCGGCAGGCGGAAGCACAACGGGCACACAGCCGGCCAACTCGATGCTGCGGTAATATGCCTTGGCGAGCGTAGCCGCGCCGTCGGCAAAATTGGCGGTAATGCCCACCACGGGGCGGTGCCCGGCATTGGGATAAACCGAATTGACATCGGCGTAGAGGGCGTCGATGTCAAATGGCTGTTGCGTTGCGGCAGTATTCATTGCCTTCATTTTTCGTTGTCGAATTTATAACGGCGCCTGGGGTTGCGCGGAAACCAGCCGCGCCTTACCCGCTGTTCCTGCTCGAAGAGTTCCTTTATGGCCCAGAAGGCCGTGAACCCCGTGACGCCGAGCAGCGAACTGGCTATAAGGTCGGCCACAATCACGGCGGCCACAACTGCGGCTATTCCCACAAGCAGGAAAATCCACCACGGCCGAGTGCCGAAGTAATATTCCGTCTTTATCACTATGGGGTGGCTTATACCTATTATCAGGAAGGTGAAAAGCCCCACTATGAGTCCTTCGAAATTCAAGTTCACGGGCATCGGCGTTTATTCGGCGTCGATGGCGAGCGGCTTGTCGATGCTCTGCTCGAGCGAGATAAGCGTTTCGGTGGAAGTCACGCCGGCAATTTTCTGTATCTGGTGGTTGAGCAGTTCCATGAGGTGGGTATTGTCGCGCGCATAGAGCTTGATGAGCATCGTATACGAGCCGGTAGTGAAATGGCACTCCACCACTTCGGGAATCTTCGATATCTGGTCGACCACACTCTGGTAGCGCGAGCCTTTGTCGAGGCATATTCCCACGAAAGTGCAGGTGAGATAGCCCACCGACTGCGGGTTGACGTCGTAGCGCGAACCGGTAATGACGCCGTTTTCTATCATCTTGAGCACACGCTGGTGAACAGCTGCGCGCGACATCTTGCACACCTGGGCTACATCCTTGAGGGGAACTCTCGCGTCGCGGCCGATGATGCTGAGTATCTTGCGGTCGCTGCTGTCAATTTTCTTCTGTTTGGTTTTCATGGCTATAATGTGTTTGTTGTTATTGAATTTACCATATTTATGTTGCCTTTTACAGCATTTATACCAAAGCAAAGATATGAAATTTCTTTGTATGAATAGTTTTTTGGAACGAAAACATGGGGAAATGTTGGTAAAATGATTACATTTTGCAAGCGAAAACGAATATTTCACACTAACTGGCGAGCCGCGAACTGGCATTTTACGTTTCTTCTGTGCGCATTGCGCGGCGCTAAAATGCGTAGAGAAAAATTGCGAAATGCGCACAGCGCACAAAAAACAACAGAAAGTTTTCCGCTACATACGGATATGGCATTTATCGCCGGTGTTCGCCCCCGCTGGGGACGAAGTTACTCAGTCCCCCTATCCTCGGGTTCCTTTCAGTCACCCGAGGTTATGCTAGTTGGCCTCCTTCGGAGACCTCATAGCCACAGGCATCGTCTGACGGTCCATCGGCATAGCCGCTGGTGTTCGCCCTCTCCGAGGACGAAAGTAACTCTGCCCGCACTGTCCTAGGGTTCCCGATGGTCACCCTAGGTTATGCTTGCGAGCGTAGCGAGCTGGCGGATAGCGCGATACCCACTATATTCCGTCCTCGGAGAGGGCGAACACCAGCGACTATGCCGAGCGCAGCCCATATTATGTCACGCGGGGCGGCGAAAAAAAGTCCCCGCGGCGGAGCCGTGGGGACTTTCTATAGAGTGATTCAGTTTGCTTACTTCACAAGTACTTTCTCCTTGCCGATGATGTAAACGCCCTTCTTCAGACCTGCCTTAGCATCGTTAGCCTTGACATTCTTCTTGATGAGCACACCGTCGGTGGTGTATACGTCGTAAGTTCCATCAGCGTTGGATACCTTTTCGATTCCAACAGGACGGATTTCGCCATCGATGCGGATGAGTGCGTCAACTTCGCCTTCAAGATCCTTAACCTCAGAGAGGTCGAAGTAACCGCTCTGGCCGTTGAGAGCTACGCTGTCGGCATCAACGAGTTTCTGTTCGCCGATGGTGGAGATGATGTACGAACCTTCGGGAGCGATGGTGTAGTCGCTAGTTCCGTGTATACCATTGCCGTCTTCAGCTGCTTCATAGTAGAATACGTCGATGAGCGGGAGATACATTGTGGTAGTAGCTGCTTCGAGAGAGTCAGCCTCTTCGCGGTAGCCCTTGCCAGTGATTACAACCATAGGCTCGTTAGCCGTGAACGTGTTGCTGCGGGTGAGCTTAAGGTAGCTTCCGCTTTCGCCATTCTCAATGCCGATAACCTTGTAGGTAGCAACTTCGTTCTCCTTGTTGAGGTTAGCAACGTTCTCGTCGTCGTACGGATACGGCAGAGTGAGCACGAATGCGCTGAGGTTAGCAACGTTGATTTCGAGTTCGGTGATGTCGTTTCCTTCAACCGGTTCGAAAGTCCAGGAAGAGGGAGAGTCAGCTCCACCATTCCATGTAACGACAATCTTGCGGCCGTCGGCGTGGAGAGGACATGAGCCTGTAGCAGCATCTGTGGGGATGATGTTGAACTGTCCGCTCTTGAGGAGGCTAAGCTTGTAGCCTGCAGGAGTTGTAGACATACCACCTGCGTTGCCGTAAATGATAGGAGTCATGTAGTGGCCGGTAGCGCGGTTCTGCAGAGCATATTCGCCTTCATTCTCCATAGGCACGAGACGCCACATTGAATACGGGTCGTGCCATACGCTATCAGCGAGTTCGTTGTCGGCACGGTTGTAGCCGTCCCACTTGACAGCGCCTTCGAAGTTGCTCCAACCCCAGTAAGCAGCCTGGGTGGTGTTGGTGCGCGGAGCCATGATTACATTGCCGTAGCAGAAGCGGCTCCAGAGGTTGCCGGTACCGCCTTCGTCATAGCCTGCATAGCCGGCGCGCGAGTTGTCGGTATTGCTGATGTAGTACCAAGTATTGGCTTCGGGCATGAGCTGAGCTGCCTTGTATGCTGCGAATGCAGTTTCGAGGTTAGCAAGACGCTCGTCGATGTCGCTCTGCATAGGCTGGTCGTGGTCGTAGCTTTCAACCTCGAACAAAGTGGTTTCGATAGCGTCGTACTGCTCTTCGGTTACATCACCCCAAGCACCGTCAACGCCGAACTTGCCGATGTATTCGCGAACCTCGGTAATCTTCTTGTCGAGAGCGGTAGTAGTAGGAGTGAGAGCCACTACGCGTGCAGTCTGTGCTACGAGAGCATCAATCAGTTCCTGACTAGTTGTTCCGTTGGCAATGGCTTCCTTGCCTGCTTTGATATAGTTGCTCAAAGAGTCAACAGCGTCCTTCATGCCGGGAACATAGTTGTAAGGCGAGTTCTCCTCGTCCATGAAAGCTTCGTAAATCTGGAAGTCGCCGATGGTGAACATCGTTGCAGCCTGGTCGGTAATAGTGTGGTTAACGACGAAGCGGATGTACTGATACGGCTGGTCGAGATCTGTTACGCGATAGTACAGGTAGCGTCCTGTTGAGTACTGGTTAGCATCATCAGGTTGGATGTACTTGGCCAGGTCGTTGAAGTTGCCTACATGAGTCCATTCTGCGGGATCAACAACATCCTTGGCTGCGATACCGGCGTCGTTGGTAGCATAGATGTCGATGTCGCTCCAGCATTCTACCCATCCCCAAGTATTGTCGCGGAGACCGAAGTAGAATTCGAAGTTCTGAACGGGGTTGGTGCGGAGGTTAGCCTGCAGGAACTGCTGTTCAATAGCAGAATTCCATGTGCTCTGGAAGCAAGTTCCAAGATTGCCGTCGATGAGATACTTGTAGTTGGAGTAGCTGTCATGAGCGCTGGGTTCTTCAGTTCCCCAAAGCTGACCTTTCTCGAACGGTTCATCCTCGTCGGTTTCGATGATGAGGCCGTTGGTGCGGTTGCTTCCGTACTTGATGGTAGCCTTGTATGCGGGTTCTGCCGACTGCAGAGCAGCATTCAGCACACCTTCGAGACGTTTGGATTCAGCTACAGTCAAGAGGCTGTCGATAAGAGCCTGGTCGGTAAGTCTAATCAAGTTGAAGTTCTTGACACCCGAGCCAGTATTTATACAAACAATACCATTAGGTTCTGACTTGTAGGTTTGGAATTCGTAAGCAGCATTGTCGGTAGTGTTGCTTATTTGCCACCATCCGTCGCCCTGGTAAGTGAACTTCTGCGGTGTGGTCTGGGTGGCAACTGCCTTTACACCGTTTGAAGTATAAACGTCTACGTAAGTTCCCTGCTGCATGTTCTGCATTGAGAATGTGCCGTCGCCAAGCGGAGTAAGCTTGAACACGTAGCGCGGGTCTTTTGTATTGAGGCCCTGCCAGCAGAGGATATTTTCGGAATTAACGTAGAGCGAGAGCTTGTCGCCGGTTCCATAATACGGATCCTGGTCGGTCTTGAAGTAGTAGTAGCCTTCTTCGATAGCGCGTTCGGAGTGATCCTGAGCGTTGAAAGCTTCAACAGCTTCCTGGAGCTTCATTATTTCTTCGCCTATAGCAGAACCTGTAGCCTCGCCCGAATCGTAAACAAGGCGTGCAGCTTCGATGGCAGCGTTGAGCTCGGTAGCGTCGCCATAGTAGTCACCGGGGTTGGGGCCGATCTTGCTGTCCTTAACTACGCCGGCAGCATCGGTGATGGCTTCGGCGAGTTCGGTCTGGAAGGGAGCTTCAACCTTAACCATGAACCACTGGCGGCTGTCTGGATGCCAGTCGTTGTTGGCCGAAATGCGGTGGTTCCAGTCGTAGTTGTAGAAGTTGCCGCTGTCGCTTGAGTAAAGGCGGAACTGGTTGGAGAGTTCGTTCTTGAAGGTGGTGGTAACTTTCGGTGTGCCCGCCATAGTGACAAACTTCCATCCGTAGAAGCTGGATGCGCCAACTACCACGTAGGTGGAATCCTGGATGCCGCAGTTCTTGAGCACATAGCCGCCGTTGGCGTCAACCTTCACGTGCCATACTGCGCTCATGTCCATAGTGGGGTCAACAGCCTCGGCGCTGAGATACCATGTAGAGCCGTCCAGATAGGGAGCGAGGTAAGTGCCGCCTTCACCGTAGCTCTCGAAGGTGTAGTAACCGTCGGTGATGGGTACGCGCTGGCCGGCGAGAGTTTCGGTAGCTGCGTTGAGCTTGGCGATGAGTTCGCTGTTGTCGTCTTCGGAACCAGCCTTGTCAACTGCTTCCTGGTAAACTGCATTGAAGGTGTCGTAGTCAGCCTGCGAAACCTGTCCGGGGTTTTCGCCCACGGTGAACTGCCAGCCGGCTGCATTGGAGATGGCCATCTGGAGTTTGAGGGAGTTGGTGATATTCTCGGCGGGAACAGCCACAAGCTGGAATGCGGAATTGGTATTCTCGCTGTTGCTTGTGCATACATTGCCGTCGCTGGAAACGTAGAAGTTGTAGTCGTTGTCGGTAGAATAGAGATACTTCGTGCCGTCGCTCATGATTTTGAACTTGAACTTGGAAGCGTTCTGCTGGCTTGTCATGACAATGTAGGGACTTGCCTTGTCACCCTTGGATATTACCTCTATGTAGGTGAGGTCCTGAGCACCGCAGTTCTGGATGCTGTAGGTATCGTCGGCATTCTTCGAAACGTACCATACGTACGCAGCGTCGAAGTCTTCCGCGCTGCGGGGATAAGCGCCGAGACGCCAAACCTGTTCGCTGTTTACGGGAACCATGCAGGTGTTTGCGTCTTCCATGCCGCTGAAATTGAAGTAGTAGTAACCGTCGGCTACAGTGCCTTCGATTTCTGTTCTGTCAACAGGGTTTACGAGCGACTCTTCGTCAACAGCTACAAGCTGCCACACCTTGTGGGAATAGATGTTGCTGCCGTCGCCCCAGAAGCCGGCATAGCCGTCGTTCTGAGCGTGAACGCATCCGCCGTGGCCGGGATAGAAATCGGTGTTGGCATATTCGAAAACATAGCCAATGCCCGACTCCGTAACGTTGAACGGCTCGGCATTTTCAACATAGCCGAAACCGCCACCGGGGCTATCGTCAGCAGCATCGGCAAAACGTCCCCAATACATCTGGTTGCTGTAGTTCTGGATGTAGTAGGTACCGTCATCGTTTTTGGTGACGTGGAACACAAACGGCACGTCACTTGGAGTGACTTTCAAGCCGTAACTGTGTTGCGCGGTTGTAACGCGGGTTACGCCGGTGGTACTCATCAGCCCCTGCCCCGCATATTCGGAAACGGTGGAGTTGAAGTAGTAATAACCGTCGGCTAAATCCGCATTCACAGGCTGAACGCCCGCGCCCACTGTGAGCA
>CAVFSQ010000017.1:0-13157 GCA_963625145.1 Bacteroidaceae bacterium
GCCTGTGCGAGGGCGACTACGTGTATGTCGAGAAAGCCGGCGAGATAATACCGCAGATTACCGGGGTGGACAGCACCTGCCGCAGCGCGGAGGGAAAACCCGTGAAATTTGTCAGCCGTTGCCCCGAATGTGGCGCGCCCCTTGTGCGCTACAGCGGCGAGGCGGCATGGTATTGCACCAACACTTCGTTGTGCCCGCCGCAGATACGCGGGCGCATAGAGCATTTTATAAGCCGTGATGCCATGAATATCGATTCGGTGGGCCCTGAAACGGTTGACGCCTTTTTGAAGCGCGGCCTCATAGCCGATGCCGCCGACCTTTACAGTCTGAAAGTTTCGGACTTGTGCGGCTATGGCAGCTCGCGCGAGAAATCGGCCCGTAAAATCATCACGGGCATCGACGCCAGCCGCAATGTGCCGTTCGAGAGGGTGCTTTATGCGCTTGGCATAAGGTTCGTAGGCAAGGTTTCGGCCCGCAATATAGCCTGTGCCCTTAAGGATATCGATGCTGTGGCCGGCGCCGATGTCGAACAGTTGTCGGAAATTAACGGAGTGGGCGAGGTGATAGCGCAAAGCGTGAAACAGTATTTCGCCGAGCCCAAGAATTGGAGCTTCGTCGAGCGGCTGCGGGCGGTAGGCTTGAAGATGAGCATTGAAACAAGCGGAGAATCAGCCGGAACAGCCCTTTTGGGCATGGCAATAGTCATCAGCGGGGTGTTCAGCCGTCATTCGCGCGAAGAATACAAGAAGATTATCGAGCAGCAGGGGGGGCGAAACGTGACGTCGATTTCCGCCAAGACTTCGTTTGTGCTTGCAGGCGAGAATATGGGCCCTGCCAAACTTGAAAAGGCTTCGAAACTTGGCGTGAGAATTGTGGGCGAAGACGAATTCCTTGAAATGCTGGAGGCGGGCAATGAATAATGCAATATTTACGATTCTGCTTTTGCTGCTGAGCAACGTGTTCATGACTTTTGCGTGGTATGGCCATCTTAAGCTGCAGCAGACCGGTGTGAGCAGCCACTGGCCACTGCTGTTGGTCATCGTGTTTTCGTGGGGCATAGCCTTTTTCGAGTACTGTTGCCAGGTCCCTGCCAACCGTATAGGCTTTTCCGGCAACGGCGGCCCTTTCTCGCTGGTGCAGCTGAAGGTTATACAGGAATGTATCAGCCTCATGGTGTTTGCCGTTGTGGCAAATATCCTGTTTCAGGGGCAGAGCCTGCATTGGAACCACTTCGCGGCTTTCCTGTGCATAATAGCTGCGGTGTATTTTGTGTTCATGAAATAGTTTTCTTATGGAAAGAAGAATTGCAGAAATATTGTTGGCGCTGCTTGTTGCGCTTCCCGCCGTGCCGCGCGCTGCTGCCGGCGGGCGCGAAGACGTGGTGCGCATAGGGTGGCAGTGGCGCGAGCGTAAACTCGTTTGCCGCGGGGCGTATGCCCGTGTGCGCCGTCTTGCCGACGGCAGTTTGGCACTGGTATACGGAGCGGCCAAAAACGTTTATATTGCCAAGTCTGCCGATGGCGGCAAAACCTGGGGCAAGAGCATCCTGGTGGCAACCGACGCGCAGGGAAAATACGACTATACCAATTCCGAACTTGCGCAGTTTGCCGGCGGGCGTTTGGTGTACTCGTGGAATGCCCGCCCTTTGAAAGATACGAATCTGCCCTACAAGATAATGCTTTCAGTCTCCGACGACGGCGGGAAAACGTGGGGCGAACAGAAGACAATATACACGGCCGGCACTGATTTCCACGACGGATGTTGGGAACCTTATGTCGTGCAGCTTCCCGGCGGCGAGGTGCAGTTGTATTATTCCGATGAGCACAACATCCCCGACGAGCGTCAGAATATCTCGGTTATAAGGTCGTTCGACGGAGGCAATACCTGGGGCACTCCCGAAGTGGTCAGCTTCCGCAGTATTTCGCGCGACGGCATGCCCGTTGCCATCTGGCTTCCCGACGGCAGCGGCATAGCTATGGCCATAGAAGACAACGGCATGAACGGGACTTTCAAACCGGCAATAATATTTACTCCCGCTTCAGACAATTGGCATAGCGGCACCGTTGACGGCGAAAGCCGCCGCCGTTGGAGCGCCTTGGCTCCCAGCCAGGCCCTGCCGCGCGATGTCTATGGCGGAGCGCCCTATCTTGTTGCGCTGAAAGGCAGCGGCACGCTGCTTTCTATACAGTCGGGCGAAGGTCGCCGCGATTCCGACAAGTTGGATTATGCCCTTATGCAGGTATACAGCGGCGATTCGCACGCAAAAGACTTCAAGGCGCGCACTACACCGTTTGCCAATCATGCCAACCCCGATGTGCACGAACTTTGGAATTCGCTTGAGCAGATTGACGACAATACCGTAATGGCAGTGTCGTCGTTGGGCGGCATTCCGAAACGCAGCGGGATTTGGACTGTTACGGGAAAAATCATGCGCCATATGGAATCTGTCAGTTCGCAGTCGGCAGCAGATTTTGATCCTTCGGCTTTCATCGGCTCTGCATCGCAGGCTTTTGCCGAAGTTTCGTCGCGGTGGGACGAGCAGACTGTAGAATTCAAATTCTGCGTCACCGACAGCAATATTGTGGAAAGCGACGGAGTGGAACTTTATATAAGAACGAAAAAGAAAGACATTTACCGCATCACCGCTAATGCCGGCAAACATACGGAATGTTTTCGCTTTACGGACGGCGAATGGAAAAGCGTGGACTTGCCGGTGGAATTCCTCGTAGGGCGGCAAAGCGGTGACAAATACATGGTAGGCATTACCGTTCCATGGAAAAGCATAGGCGGGAAACCACGGAAAGGCTGGGCTGACGTGTGCTTTACACTCAACAATCTCGATGGCGACAACTTTACCCGCGAATGTCTCGCTGGCGCCGACGAGAACAACCCCGATACCTGGATGCGTTGCGTCTTTGCCGGTAAGCCGTAAAGCCGTTTACGGCTTACGCCGGAAACTTACAAAGTCGAAAGGCTTTTCGTTGCGTTCGTCGGCATCATGCGGCTCTCGCCCGGTTTCTTTCCACAAGGTCATGTCCACTTTAGGGAAAAACACGTCGGCTTCTGCCGGAGTGGCATGTATGCAGGTCAGTTCAAGGCAGTCTGCCAGCGATATGCATTCTTTGTAGACCGATGCTCCGCCTATGGCAAACACGCGTTCGTCGCTGGAGCAGTTGGCAAGGGCCTCGGCGATTGAGGTATAGACATCGCAGCCTTCAAAAGCGCTGCAAGTGCGGCTTACCACAATGTTGCGGCGGTTGGGCAATGCCCCCTTGGGCAGCGACTCGAAAGTGTGGCGTCCCATAAGCACGGTGTTGCCGGTAGTGAGTTGCTTGAAGCGCTTGAGGTCGGCCGAAAGACGGTAAATCAGCCGGTTGTGGTATCCTATAGCCCTGTTTTCGGCAACGGCGGCTATTATTGTTACTTTAGGCATATTTGTTTCAGCATTAAACCGATACGTCGGCTTTGATATGCGGCCATGGGTCGTAGTTCTCCAGTTCGAAATCTTCGTATTTGAAGTCGAAGATATCTTTGATTTCGGGATTGAGCTTCATTGTAGGCAAGGGGCGCGGCTGGCGTGTGAGTTGTAGTTTAGCCTGCTCGATGTGGTTGGTGTAAAGGTGTGTGTCGCCGGTTGTATATACGAAGTCGCCCGCTTCGAATCCAGTTGCTTGGGCTGTCATCATCAACAGCAAGGCATACGACGCAATGTTGAACGGCACTCCCAGGAAAGTGTCGGCGCTGCGCTGGTAAAGTTGCAGGCTCAGCCGGTTCCCTGCCACGTAATACTGAAATAGCACATGGCACGGCGGCAGGTTCATGTTGCCGAGATCGGCCACGTTCCATGCGCTTACTATTATGCGCCGCGAGTTGGGCGAGTGCTTTATCATGTCGATGGCCTGGGAAATCTGGTCGATTGCACCGCCGCTGTAGTCAGGCCACTTGCGCCATTGGTAACCGTATATGTGCCCGAGGTCGCCGTCATCGCTGGCCCATTCGTCCCATATAGTTACACGGTTGTCGTGAAGGTATTTTACGTTGGTGTCGCCGCGTAGAAACCACAGCAACTCGTGTATTATTGACCTGAGGTGAAGTTTCTTTGTCGTGAGCAGTGGAAAACCGTCTGCCAGATTGAAGCGCATCTGGTTGCCGAACACGCTGTATGTTCCGGTGCCGGTGCGGTCGTCCTTGCGTATTCCTTCGGTGAGTATTCTGTCGAGAAGATCTAGATATTGTTTCATTTTCAGTTTTCGTTTTGACCGTTGCGGTGGTTGCGGCATACGAGCCAGTCGGAAAGTCCTATGCAGAAAATTACGATGCCGGCGGCTACACCGATATACAGGCTTATTATAAGCGTGAAAACTGTAATGCCTGCACCTATGCACATGTTACGTATGGCATTGTCGAGGCGGTGTGAGTAGTCGGTTTGTGCAGCGTGTGCCGGCGCAGGGTCTGAAGTTTCGCTGCCTTCGCCAGAATTGCCTGCAGGGGCTTGCGTCTTGAAATCCTTTTCACGCGCTTTGCGGCGTTGGCGCAATATGTACCATATAAGTAGAATGCAGAGAATCAGCGGTATCAGTAAAATCACGATAATGAAAACCATAAATCCTGCTCCCAGCATTCCCATAACGGCTCCCATTATGCCGAACGGCCACATGTTGTCGCTGGCGCTGAAAACTTTGTCAATGCTGTCGGGGGATGTTATGCCGGCAATACTGTTGAACTTGTTTATGAGCCCTTGCGGTATTGTTGTTGTCACGGTGTAGTCGGTGGTGTCGTCGAAAACCGAATCACTGGCCACGACCACGGCCGTAGTGTCGGTATTGGTGCTGTCTCCCGCCCGCTGTGCGGCACAACCAAGCGACGTGAAGATAAGTATTAGTGCAATCAATGTTTTCATATAATTGGTGGTTTTATGATTCGTACAAAGGTAACTATTTTTTTTTATCCGGCGCTGATTTCTTGTGGTGCGCCAAAAACATGCGCCAGCGAGGCCGCGGGTAATTGCCGTTTTGCTATATTTGCGCCAAAATGTATTTGTTTAGAAAATGAAAAGGACATTTTTTTCTTTAATGGTTGCCGCCTTGCTTTCAGCGGCGGCGTGTGCGCAGAACACCAAGGGCGGGGCATTTTCCCTTAATGGCTATACGCTTTCCGATGCCGGCGCATTGAAGGGCAAATATACGCTGTCGTCGCAAGGCATGGCTATAAGCGGCAACTATATGGTTGCGCTTTACGACTCGGGACTGGCTTCGCTTTTCTATATCCATCCCAACGGTTCCTGTGTGTGCCTCAGTTCTTTCCCGCTCGGCAGCCAGTCGAAGTACAATCATGCCAATGTGGCTAGTTTCGGAGTGGAGAAATTCAACAAGCGCGATGTGCTTCCCGTGCTCTATGTGTCGCAGACGCGCACCGACCCTGAACGTGGCACCACAAACGCTTGTTATGTGGAGCGGATATCCGGCGACGGCAGTTCGAAGTTGGTGCAGACTATAGTGCTCGACAATCATGACCAATACTACGGCAATGCCGTGCAGTGGCTTGTAGACAAAAAAAGGAAACGTCTCGTGGGATTCGGAAACACTACGAATAACTACGACAATGGCAATCGGTTCCGCATTATGACATTCCGTTTGCCAAAACTTAGGCAGGGCGAGAATGTAGTGCTGAAAAAGGATGATATAATCGAGAATTATCTCATACAGAATTACGACCCTTCGTTTCCGAGCGTACAGGTAGGGCAGGGCGGCACTATTGCCGGCAATTGCATAGTGATGCCCACCGGATTAGGCTCTGAAGAATACCCTAGCATGCTTTATTCGTGGGATTTGAAACGTCACCGCATGGTGAGCGCCGTGAATATGCAGCGCGAAATTCCGATAGAATTTGAAGACTGCGACTTGAGGGATGGCCGCCTGTATCTGCGGTGTCAGAGCGATAGGGTGTTTGTGCTCAACTGGAAGGCAAAACAATGAAATACCCCCCGCCGTAAAGGCTTCCAACGAAGCCCGGTGCAGACAAAAAGGTTGGACTTTCCCACATTTGAGAAAGTCCAACCTTTTTCTAAAAAAGAATGTATTCTGTCTATCGTCCGGAATACATGCGCTCATAGTAATTGCGGTAGTCACCCGATGTCACTTCGTTCACCCATTTGCGGTTTTCGAGGTTCCATACTATGGTTTTCTCAATGCCGACTGCAAAAGTCGTTTCCGGATACCATCCCAAGTCATGCTTTATCTTGTCGGGGTCAATGGCGTAGCGAAGGTCGTGGCCCAGGCGGTCGGTCACGAAAGTGATGAGGCCGTAGTTTATCCATTCTATGTTGTCGCTATTGGCCAGCAGGCAGCGCATGTCGGGGCGTTGTTCCATGGTGCGGTGTATTATGTCGATAATAGTCTTTACGATGTCGATGTTCTTCTGTTCGTTGTGACCTCCCACGTTGTAGATGCTGCCGTCGGTCGCATTGTCGATAACAAGGTCGATGGCTTTGCAGTGGTCGTCAACATACAGCCAGTCGCGCACGTTCTCGCCTTTGCCGTAAACGGGTAACTTCTTGCCTTCGAGAATGTTGTTTATGATAAGCGGAATAAGCTTTTCGGGGAATTGATAAGGCCCATAGTTGTTCGAGCACCTAGTGATGCTTACCGGGAAATGGAATGTGTCGCGGTAGGCGCCTACTATGAAGTCGGCACTGGCTTTCGATGCGCTATAGGGACTATGCGGGGAAAGCGGTGTGGTTTCGGTAAAGAAGCCTTCAGCTCCCAACGCGCCGTAAACCTCGTCGGTGGAAACCTGGTGGAAACGTACTCCCTGGCGCCATGTGGGATAACCGTTGGCATCTTTCCCCGTAGCCCATGCAGCGCGTGCGCAGTCCATCAGGTTCTGTGTGCCTAGGATGTTGGTGTTGAGAAACAATTGCGGATTTTCAATGCTGCGGTCCACGTGGCTTTCAGCGGCGAAGTTCACCACCACATCGAATGCGTGCTCGGCAAACAGACGGCTCACGAGGCTGCGGTCGCAGATGTCGCCGCGTACGAAGAGGCAGCGGTTTCCGTCTATATCGTCTTTAATCGTGCCCAGGTTGCCGGCATAGGTGAGCGCATCGAGCACAACGATTTTTATGTTGTTGTGCTTGCGGAGCATGTATTTTATGAAGTTGGCGCCTATGAAACCTGCAGCGCCCGTAACGAGGTACGTTTTCATATTTCGGTCTTTTTGTTTTTACGAAGTTGTTGATGCAAATATAAATAATCCGTGCGAGTTGTGCATGCTTTTGCAGCGCAAAAAGCGGAAAGGCTTTGCGTTATGCTTTTCGTGGCATGGCACTGTTGCGCGCGCGGCTGGTTGTTACCATGTATACGCCGGTGAAAATCATGCCCACGGCCAGCGCCTTGGAAATGTTGAACGTGTCGAGGCCCCACGCTACGGCCACGCAGCATGCCACTACGGGTTGTATGTAGTTGTACATACCAGCTACCGTGGGGCGTAGCGTTTTTTGCCCCACAACTATCAGCATGTAGCTCAGGAATGTGCCGCATACCACAACATATACAAGGCCAGCAGCGTCTATTGCAGGAAGACTCGCCCACGGTGTGGCCAGCAGGTCGCGGGCCGAGAAAGGCAGCGTGCAGATAAAGGCATATGTGAACATCCACTTCATTATGGTTACCAGTGAGTATTTTTCAACGAAGTGCTTGAAGCGTACAAGGTAGAAGGCATAGCTGAATTGCGCGAATATCACCAATAGGTCGCCCCAATGTGCCCCCGTTGCGCTGACAGCGTCCTGCCCCCCGGTGTGGGTGCTGCCCAATATCAGCGTTAGGGCTCCGGCTGCCCCGAAGGCTATGCCAAGTACTTTCTTGCCTGTCACTGGCTCGTGAAGGATGAATGCCGCGAGCACCATGGCCCAAAGCGGCATGCTCGTGGTTATTATTGACGCCTCGCCTGGTGAGGTCAGGCTTACGCCGAATATGAAACTTCCTTGATTGAGCACTATGGCGAAGAGCGAAGCGAAGAAAAGCGTTATTAGGTCCTTGTGCCCCACGTGCTCGTCGCGGCAGAAGAACGACACTCCCCAAAACAGGATCATAGCCCCCGCTATTCGCAGCATTGTGACCACCATTGGCGTAATGGCACCGCTTGCCATCACCACTTTTGAAACCGGTGACATGAGTCCCCACATAACGTTGGCTCCTAGCATAGCAGCGTGCCCCCTTAAACTCGAATCCATAAACCTTTGAGCGTTTTTGTGCTGCAAAGTTACCCATTTTTCCTCTACGCTCGTTTTTTTAGGTAACTTCGCAGCCGTAACAGCCCAATGGTTCGAAATGTCTGAAATACCAGTTCCCAAAGATTTTGCAGCCCGCCTTGCAGGGTGCGGCGAAGAAGGCCGGCAGTTGCTTGAAGCACTAGAGGATGCCCCGGTGCTCAGCGTGCATCTAAATATGGAAAAATGCGCTGCGTGCGGTTTTGATGTCGTGAAAAGTGCCGCCGGTGTGGCATGGGCCGAAAACGGCTTTTATCTCGCAAGCCGTCCGCGTTTTACCTTTGACCCTTTGCTCCATGCGGGGGCGTACTACGTGGAGGAGCCTTCGTCGATGTTTGTGTCCCGGGCTTTGCGCTGCGCCATGCAGAAAACCGACGTGAACCGTGTGCTAGACCTCTGCGCTGCCCCCGGCGGCAAGTCGCTGATGCTGAGAAGCACAATGCGCGGTGGACTGCTTGTTGCCAACGAACCGATTGCCAAGCGCACCGCCGTGCTTGCCGAGAATGTGGCGAAATGGGGTCATCCCGATGTGGTTGTCACGCGCAACTGGCCCGCCGATTTCGCTCCGCTACAGGGGTTCTTCGACGTGGTGGCGGCCGATGTGCCGTGCTCGGGCGAAGGTATGTTTCGCAAGGACCCCGAAGCGCGTCTGCAGTGGACTCCCGAAGCTGTAGAGGCGTGCGCGCGGCGGCAGCGCCAGATTGTGGCTGACGTGTGGCCGGCACTGCGCAGTGGAGGTTTTCTCATTTATAGCACCTGCACTTTCAACCGCAGTGAAAACGAAGACAATGTGAGATGGATAATAGAGCAGCTGGGAGCCGAGCCGGTGGCAATTGAAACGAGTGAGGAATGGAATATCGTTGGTGACACAACGGGCGGCACGTTGCCTGTTTGCCATTTTTTCCCTTACCGGTCGCGTGGTGAAGGCTTTTTTCTGGCGCTGTTGCGCAAAATGCCGGCAGAGGAACTAGCCTCGGGCAAGCCGTGCCCTTCCGCTTCATCCTTGCATCGTGCGCCGAAAGGTGCCGAATGCCGCCAATGGCTTTCCGATTCCGAGGCTTTCGAATTCTTCGATGACGGCCAAGGTCAGTTTGCCGTGCACCGTTGTTTTGCGGAAGATTTAGCTCTTTTGTCGCTCGCAGCTAACGTAGTTAGCGCCGGCGTAAGGCTTAGTGCGTTCAAAATTGCAGGCAAACCGTCGGTGTCGCGTAAAGGCGGTGCGCAGGCTCTGCGCCCTGCTGCCCCGTTGGCCTTGAGCCAGTGCCTCAAAGCAGATGCTTTTCCAAAGGTTGAACTTGGCTACGGTGATGCGATAAGATTTCTTCGCGGTGAGAGTATAGCTGCTCCCGCCAATTCTTCGCGCGGATGGACTCTTGTGTGCTACCGTGGCTTGCCGCTTGGTTTTGCCAACAATGTAGGGGCACGCTTGAACAATGCATTCCCGGACCAATGGCGTATACGCAGTACGTATGCGCCCGACGAACCGCCTGTTTTCGATTTCCTGGAAAAATAGTTTTTTGTACCTACGCTGAGGCTGGTTGCCTTTGCGTTGTCTGCAAACAAAAGCCGCGCAGAATTGCTCCACGCGGCTTTGGGTAGGTTCTCTCTGGTTTTAGTATGCGAAGAGGGGATAGTTTTTCATTGTTTCGGTAACTTTCTGCTTTACGCTTGCTATAACTTTTGCGTCTTCGGGGGCGTTGAGCACTTCCTCGATGAGGTCGGCAATGAGGTCCATCATGTCTTCTTTTGCGCCGCGTGTGGTTATTGCCGGAGTTCCGAGGCGGATGCCAGATGTCTGGAATGCGCTGCGGGTATCGTAGGGCACCATGTTCTTGTTCACGGTGATGTTTGCGGCAACAAGGGCGTTTTCGGCCACTTTGCCAGTGAGTTCGGGATATTTCGAACGCAGGTCAACGAGCATGGAGTGGTTGTCGGTTCCTCCGCTCACGATGTTGAAGCCCTTTTCTATGAGCTGCTGTGCAAGGCGTGCGGCGTTTTTCTTTACCTGCATTGCATATTCCTTGAATTCCGGCTGCAGATTCTCGTTGAATGCTACGGCTTTGGCAGCAATTACATGTTCGAGCGGGCCGCCCTGTATGCCGGGGAATACGGCGCTGTTGAACAGGGTGCTCATCTTCTTTACTTCGCCCTTCTTGGTGGTGAGACCCCACGGGTTGTCGAAGTCTTTGCCGAGCAGAATGATACCTCCGCGCGGACCGCGAAGAGTCTTGTGGGTGGTGGAGGTTACGATGTGGGCATATTCAAGCGGGTTGTTGAGAAGCCCTGCTGCGATGAGTCCTGCGGGGTGGGCCATGTCAATCATGAGCAGTGCGCCCACAGAGTCGGCGATTTCGCGCATGCGCTTGTAGTCCCATTCGCGCGAGTAGGCAGAGCCTCCGCCGATGATGAGTTTGGGCTTGCACTCGTGCGCTTTCTTTTCCATGTCATCGTAGTCTACGCGCCCTGTTTCTTTGTTGATGTTGTAGCCCACAGGGTTGTAGAGCACGCCCGATGTGTTTACTTTCGAGCCGTGTGAAAGGTGCCCGCCCTGGTCGAGGTTGAGCCCCATGAATGTGTCGCCTGGTTTCAGCACGGCGAGCAGCACGGCTGCATTTGCTTGCGCTCCCGAGTGGGGCTGCACGTTGGCGTATTCGGCACCGAACAGTTTCTTTACTCTTTCGATGGCAAGGGTTTCTACTTGGTCAACTACCTGGCAGCCTCCGTAGTAACGGTGTCCGGGATAACCTTCGGCGTATTTGTTGGTGAGGTAAGACCCCATTGCTTCCATCACTTCGGGGCTTACGAAATTCTCGGAGGCGATGAGTTCCATTCCTTCGAGTTGGCGTTGGTGTTCTGCTTCAATGAACTTGAAAATCTCCGGATCTCTAATCATGTTTTGTTGCTGTGTTAAATATGTTGATGTTACGTTTTTACTTTATTAAATTCTCAGGGTCGATGGTCTGTTCCTTTTCGCAGTAGTGACACCGTATGGTGCCTTTTTCCTTGTCGGTAACCTTGAAGCGTGTTGTCATAGGCTCGTGGTTGGTGATGCATTTAGGATTGGCGCACTTCACTATGCCGTGCAGTTCGTCGGGCAATACCACTTGGCGCTTTTCGCACACTTCGTATTCTTTTATTACGTTGAGTGTGACGTTGGGCACCACTACGGAAATCTGGTTCAACTCTTCGTCGGAGAAATAGCGGTCGCTTATCTTTATGATGCTTTTGCCGCCCGGCATTTTCAGACTGCCCACGTTGTGGCCGAATATCATTTCGCTCTTAAGGCTGTCGAGGTGGAGTATCGACACCACCTGGAAGAACTTGTCGGAGGGTATATGGTCGATAACGGTTCCGTTGCGCAGGGCCGGAACCATTATTTCCTGTTTGCTAGCTTTCTTTCCCATTTTTCGCTTGTTGCTTTATGTTCACTGAATTATGGTGGAATCGTTGCGTATGTCGCCGAGCGTGAGCCCGAGTGCGCTGCAGATAAGGGCTTCGCGGGTGTACAGACCGTTTTGTGCCTGCTGGAAATAGTAGGCGTGCGGGTCGTTGTCAACGTCGGTGGCTATTTCGTTCACACGCGGCAGCGGGTGCAGGATTTTCATCGTGTCCTTGCACTTGCGCAGCATGTCGCGCCGCAGAATGTATACGTTTTTCACGCGCTCGTATTCCATGAGATCGGTGAAGCGTTCGCGCTGCACGCGTGTCATATAGAGAATGTCGGCATCGGCTATCACATCTTCGGTGAACTCTGAAGTTTCGTGGAAGACGATGTTGTTTTCCCGGCAAAACAGTTTGTATTCTTCGGGCATCTCAAGCAGTTTCGGCGCAACGAAATGGAATTCGGAGTTGTAGCGCCCCATTGCCATGAGCAGCGAATGCACGGTGCGCCCGTATTTGAGGTCGCCCACAAGATAGATTTTCAGTCCGTCGAGCGTGCCTTGCGTCTTCATTATCGAGTAGAGGTCGAGCATCGTCTGTGAAGGGTGCTGGTTTGCTCCGTCGCCTGCGTTGATTATCGGGCGGCGCGATACTTCAGCAGCGTATGTGGCGGCGCCTTCAAGATAATGGCGCATCACGATTACATCGGCATAGTTCGATACAATCTGTATGGTGTCGTTGAGCGTTTCGCCTTTTGAGGTGGATGTTACTTTAGGATCGTTGAACCCGATTACCTTAGCCCCAAGCCTTACGGCTGCGGTTTCGAAGCTCAGTCTGGTACGCGTTGACGGCTCGAAGAAAAGCGTTGCCACAACTTTTGAATTCAGGATGTTGCGGTTGGGATGTTTCTCGAATTCTGCTGTCATTTCAAGAAGCTGCTCTATTTCGTCTTTCGTCAGATTCTCTATGGTTACCAGGTCTTTGCCTGTTTTTGTGCCCATGTCGTATGTGCTTTAGTGTTTCATTGCAAAGTTACTATAAAATTCTTAGGCGCGGAAACATTGTGTTGCCAAATGCACCAAAGCTTCGGCAATGCCGTGGTGCGTAATGCCGTGGCGCTGAAACTGTATGCCTTTGCGTGAAAATTCTGTGCGCACAGCGCTTCGATTGTGTGCGCAAAAGAAAAGACACCCTCCGCGCCGTCACGGCGCAGAGAGTGTCGAAAAATACACACAAACCTTAAATATTTATGATTGAATAAATGTCGATTTAGAAATCGCCGCCGCCGGGACGTCCTCCGCCGAAGTCACCGCTGAAGCCTCCATCGTTGCCGCCGCGGTTGCGCATCTGTGGGCCGCCTCCCATACCGGGGCCGAATTGAGGGCGCTGGGCAAATATTTTGAAGGCATTGGCTGCGCCGAGCATTTCCTTGAATTTCGCGTAGTATTCCTTTTGCAGGCTAAGTTCCTTTTCCTGCTTTTCGAAATTGGCATTCATCACGCTGTCGGCC
>CAVFSQ010000017.1:13167-14318 GCA_963625145.1 Bacteroidaceae bacterium
TTTGCCTTGTTTTGTTTGCCGCGTGCCTTGGGTTCTTTCTTGTTGGCGAATTTCAATTCCATCTCTTTGGTTTTGTATTCCGTGAAGAGGGTTTTGAATTCAGTGACTTTGCTGTCGTCGAGTTTCATATCTTCGGCAAGCTGTTCGGCCTGCTTCGAAATCATCTCGGTCCGAAATTTCTCGCGGTTCTTCTGACTGTCGTTGTTGTCTTGTGCCTTTACACCCGTGAACGCTGTCGCTAGAACGAGTGCTGTAAAAATCATTTTCTTCATGATTCGGTTATCTTTTATTGTTATTTATATTAGGCCCTGTTTAAGGGACATTCATAACTTAGACATTGCAAAGTAAGCAAAAGTTTATTAGACTGCCCCCGTCTTCGGCCAAAAAATCGACCAATTGCACGTTTTGCCGGATGAAATGCAAAAGCATGTGTTTTTTCGCGTTTCAAAGTCCTCAGATTCATATTTGCAAGGCGCATGTAGACTGTATGAACGAAAATATTCCGCCGAAAAGACCGGCAAACGGGCGTGAATCAAATAATTATTGTTACCTTTGCAAGCGTAAAATTCTAAATATATCCGCGTGAAGGTAAAGGATGTCGTTGCGACCCTTGAGCGTTTCGCGCCTCTGCCGCTGCAAGACAGCTTCGATAACGCAGGCTTGCAGATTGGACGAACGGAGGCCGAAGTTTCAGGGGTCTTGTTGTGTTTGGACGTAACTGAGGCTGTGGTTGAAGAAGCTACAAAACTCGGCGCGAATCTGATTGTTGCCCATCATCCGCTGTTGTTTCACGGGCTGAAGTGCATAGCCGGTCGCAATACAGCAGAGCGGGTGACTGTTGCGGCCATAAAAAACGACGTGGCCGTTTATGCCGCCCACACCAACCTTGACAATGCGTATGGAGGCGTTAACTATAAGGTAGCCGCCAAACTCGGTGCAACTGTCAACTGCTTCCTTTTGCCCAAAAACGAGGAAAGCGGTAGCGGTGTTGTGGCTTCCCTAGCAGAGCCGATGGGCGCAGCAGATTTTCTCGGTTCGGTTAAGAGCGCTTTCGGCGTGGACTGTCTTATGCACAATGCCTTCCGCAAAGGCGCAACGGTGCAGCGCATAGGCATTTGCGGCGGTGCCGGCGATTTTCTGCTGCAAAATGC
>CAVFSQ010000018.1:0-4775 GCA_963625145.1 Bacteroidaceae bacterium
GCGGCACACGGCCTATATGTTCGGCAAAACGGCGGTAGGGCTTCTTGTCGAGACTTATTTTCTTGCTTTTGCCGGCTTTCACTCCACACGCCACCTCGAAACGGCTTCCATCGTCATCGGAATAACAGCCCTGCAACATCATGCATTCCTCGCCGTGTCGCACCACAAGGGCATCGAGCGCAGTTGTGGCACTGTGGCAGAACGAAAGGTAATAGACGGCATCGAGCAAGTTGGTCTTGCCCTCACCGTTGCTACCTATGAAACAGTTTATCTTGGGCGAGAATTCAAGTTCCGCCTCCGAAATGTTCTTGTAGTTGATAAGCGAAAGCCTGTCGAGCGTCATTCCTTAAATTTTTACGATGCGCGAAGTTAGTGGTTTTCTTCTGCTTGGCATAGCCTGCACTGAGCAAAAAGTGCCCGACAGTGAAAAAAAAACATGGAAAATTTCATAGTTTCGGACGAAAAGACTAATTTTGTGCCGCCTAACAGCAGTAAAACGTTTAGAACAACTACAAAAAATGGCAGACCTAAAGACAAAAAGCCCATCGGAAATGGCTGAAGCACTCGGCCGTACCGAAGCATTTCTTATAAAGCAGAAAAAACTCATACTCATCGTAGTGGGTGCAATTATCGTAATTGTAGGCGGAGCATTGCTCTACCATAACTTTGTGGCCGTGCCGCAAGAAAACAAAGCATCTACGGCAATTGCAAAAGGTCAGGAATATTTCGCACAAGGTGATTGGCAGAAGGCGCTCAACGGTGACGGTGCAGGTTTCGCTGGATTCCTGAGTCTGTCAAAGCAATTCAGCAGCACAAAAGCCGGCAACCTCGTCAAACTTTACGCAGGCATCTCGCTCTACAATAGCGGCAAGGCACAGGAAGCCTTGAAATACCTCAAGGATTACTCCACCGCAGACGATGAAATGGTAGAGGCTGAAGCCATAGGCGCAATTGGCGACTGCTATGCAACTTTAGGACAGAACGACAACGCCGTAGAAAGCTTCAAAAAAGCCGCATCTAAGGCTGACAACAATTCACTGAGTCCCGTTTACCTTATCAAGGCAGGCGAAATACTTGAATCGCAGGGAAAATACAACGACGCTATTGCTCTCTACACCCAAGTAAAGGACAATTACGCACAGAGCGCACTGAGTCAAGAAATTGACAAATACATAGAGCGCGCTACAGTAAAGAAATAACGCACCATGTCGAGCAACGCGTTTCAACTCAGTGACAGCAACATGTCGCCAGTGCCTTCGGCAAAAGGCATGAAAGTGGGAATTGCTGTTGCAGAATGGAACGACAATATTACCAAGGCACTGCTCAAAGGAGCAGAAGACACTCTGAAAGCCAATGGAGTGGCAGCCGAAGACATCATAGTTGAAATAGTACCTGGCAGTTTCGAGCTAATCTACAGTTGCTCTAGAATGGCCAAAAGCCACACGGTAGACGCCGTGATTGCCATAGGATGCGTAATACGCGGCGACACTCCGCATTTCGACTATATATGTCAGGCCGTGAGCGAAGGCATTTCAAAAATGAATGTAGAGGGTGATGTGCCGGTGATATTCGGTCTGCTTACGACCAACAGCCAAGAGCAGGCTGAAGAGCGTTCGGGGGGAATACTCGGAAACAAAGGCGACGAATACGCTATCACAGCAATAAAGATGATAGACTTCGCACGCAAATACAAATAATTCGTCTGGAGAATTTATAAAGGGCAAATTCCAGAGTGGCCAAATGGGGCAGACTGTAAATCTGCTGACGTTCGTCTTCGGTGGTTCGAATCCATCTTTGCCCACTAGAAAACCGCAGGAATCAACTTCTGCGGTTTTCTTTTTTCGATATTTCCCGCATTCAATTCTTTCAGCGCATTCCATCTGCCATGCTTTCAAAGTACAAACTGACCCTCCCCCCACTGCTAAAGCCTACCAAACGTGATGTAACAACTACAAGGCGAGTAGGCATCATAGCACCAAGCTATGAGCCAAAATAAACGCGCATGAGCAGTAAAAGCCCATACGCAACAAATATGAATGCAAGCGTGAGTTCTGCTTACTTGTATTGTTTCAACAATTCAGCGGCATGCGCGTCGCCCAACGATTCCGCTTTCTTGAGATTTTGTATACAGAGTTGCTTCTTCTTGGTTTCTCCATAGGCTATTCCAAGAAGCCTGTAGGCATCGGCGGCATTAGGATCAATGCCTACGGCGCAGTTTGCACAGCGTATGGCATCGTCAAACTGCCCGAGGCGAAGCATCAAAGCCGATTTCTCGGCATTGTAAACATAGTCGTCAGGACTTATAGCAAGTGCACGGTTGATATCATCGGCTGCCTGCTTGTACATATTGCCCTTGAGGGCTATCTGCTCGCGTATGTAATAGAAATTGTCGTTGAGATTTTGGAAACCCACGATATGCTCGTACTCCATAAAGTCGAGGGTCGACTCGCGATACTTGCCGGCATTGTTAAAATAGTTGGCACGCTCGAATATATAGGGCGCCACGTTTTTGGAATAAGGCTTCGGGAAACGTGCAATGGCAGAGTCGAGCAACTGCCCTATTTTTGAATCAAGGCTGTCGACCTTTGCGCGGGCACGCGCTTCGTAGAAATAAGTCTCTGGCGAAGCGATTGCGGAGTTGTTCACAGCCGAATACATCTCAACAGCCTCGGCATACTTCTTCATTCCGAAATTGCAGTCACCAATCTGCAGCTGGTATACCGGCAGAGCATTTATACTGAAAGCCTCCTGGGCTTCGGCGGCAGCCTTCTCGAGAGTCCACCCCGCAGCAGTTGCCTTGTCCTGGTTATAGAGGGCATTATGGTATATGAGTCGGCTCAGCACATAGTGCGGATTGTCTTTCTTCCCAGATGCTGAAACGGCTTTGGCTATATCTTCTTCGCATACCTTGAACTTGCCGTCGGCGGCATACATCTTTGCGCGCTCAACATATCCGTCAGCATTGCCAGGATACTTGGTAATGAAATCGCCGAGCGATGCAGCAAACACTTCGTTGTCGTGCTTTATCTGTGAAAGCATATATACGTAAGTATAAGCCTTGTCTTCACCCTCGGGCAGTGACTTGGGAATAAGCACGGAGTTGAGCGAAGAGTTGGCATAATCCATTTCGCTTACTTTGAGTTGTGCGCAGAAAGCGGCGCCTACGGCGTAAGTGGTCTGGTCCTTGCCTACGTTACGCTGCACCACAGCCACCCATTCGCCGTTCTCATTGACTACGGGCATGCCTACATTTTTCTCGTCGTAAGGTAGCGAAAGTTCATAGTATACGCCTCCCTGAATGTCTTTCTTTGAACTTATTTTCGTCGCTACAGCTTCGGTTTTCTTTGCCGATGTCCTTTGCAGCACGTAAACTGCCGTTCCTGCAGCCCAAACCTCTTTTGCTGCAGCCAGCGTCTGTTTTGGCTTCGAGTCTAGCGAGAACTTTATGACGTCGTAGATTTCGCTGGCACCGCTGATGCGCGACACTTTCATTTTGTTTCCCGATGCATCGATAAACTCAGCACTGCGCGCATTGTTGAATGCCGTATGCTCGGAAACGGCTTCGCTTCCATCGCCCACAGCAAAGGCAGCGGCAGTTGAAATCATTTTGCCATCGGAGGCGTAAGTAACCACCGAAGCCAATGCTTTGCATGCGCCGGCCACCTTTTTGGGCACTCCGGCAAAAGCCGCAGAAGAAATTCCAAGTGCCAAGACAGTGGCAAGTATTGTTTTTCCCATGATTCTAGAGTAATATGCCATAATTCATTTATTTTTCAAAAGTTCCTTTGCATTGTTGATTGCGGCTTCGGTTATTTCGCTGCCGCTAAGCATCTTCGCAATTTCCTCCATCCGGTTTTTGCCTTCGAGAAGTTCGATGCGCGAAGTCGTCACGTCGTTTTCGTTTTGCTTGAACACGCGGTAATGGCACTCGCCTTTCGCTGCAATCTGCGGAAGATGCGTGATGCATATCACCTGCGTGCCGTGGGCGGCTATGCTCTGCATGGTGCGGGCCATCTGCTCGGCAATTCTTCCCGACACTCCCGTGTCTATCTCGTCGAATATAATAGTAGGCAGACCTTTTGCTTCCGAGACAACACTCTTGAGGCAAAGCATTATCCTGGCTATTTCACCGCCCGAAGCTATTGTGCCTATTTCGCGAAGCGCAGAGTTTTTGTTTGCACTGAAGAGGAACTCCACATCGTCCATACCCGAATGCCCGGCCTTGGGCAAGGGCTTCACTTCAATTTTGAAAGTGACATCGGGCATACCAAGCGGAATCAATTGTCTTTGTATTTCTTCGAAAAGACGCTTCGCCGCCTTGCTGCGCGTAGCCGTGAGTTTCCCTGCACAGGCCACTACGGCCTTCCGTAATTCCTCGCATTCCTTCTCTTTGGCTGAAAGTATTTCCGTGCTGTCGTCAATCATAGCGATTTGCTCACGCAGTTCTTGCTGCTTTTCCAGAAGGGCGTCGTAGGAATCAAGATGGTACTTGCGCAAGAGATCGTAGATAACCGAAAGCCTCTCATCAACCTGTTGCAGGCGTGAGGAGTCGAAATCTTCGTTGTCTGCCTTTGCCTTCAGTTCGTCGTAGATGTCACGCAGTTCTATGCACACGCTGTCGAGGCGTTGCGCCGTTTCGCCGGCTTCGGTCATAAAGCGGGCTATGCGCGAAAGATTTTCTGCCTGACGCGAGAGTATGTCGGTCATGCAGGTTTCTTCATTGTCGATTGCGCGGCAGGCTTCGGTTATGGTTTCTGTAATTTCTTCAGCATGCG
>CAVFSQ010000018.1:4785-13485 GCA_963625145.1 Bacteroidaceae bacterium
GTTCGGCTTCAAGTTCCTCCAGTTCATTGTCTTTCAACCCAGCGGCCTCTATCTGCTCGAGCGAATAGCGCATGTAGTCTTCATCGTTGCGCTTCTTTTCGAATTCCGCGCGCAGTTTTTCCAAAAGCGCAGTCTGCTCCTTGTATTTTACATAGCTTTTGCAGTAGCTGTCGCTTTCCGCCTGATTTTTTGCTACGGCATCGAGCACGCCTATCTGGAAATCGGTTCCCGAGATAAGTAGGTTCTGATGCTGCGAATGTATGTCAATAAGTTTATGCCCAAGTTGCTTGAGTTGCACCAAAGTAGCCGGAGTGTCGTTGATGAAAGCGCGGCTCTTTCCCGATTTCGATATCTCGCGGCGCACGATGATTTCCTTTCCGTCGAAGTCAAAGTCGTCGCTGCAGAGGAAAGTTGCCACATCGGGGCTTTCGTCTTCGAAAACCGCTTCAACACAGCATTTGTCGGCACCGGTTTTTATGGCCTTTGTATCGGCTCTATCGCCTAGAACCAGTCCGATTGCCCCGAGCATTATGCTTTTTCCGGCTCCGGTTTCGCCTGTAACCACCGAGAATCCTTTGCGGAATTCTATCTCAAGGCTTTCAATAAGAGCGTAATTCCTGATTTTCAGGCTTTGAAGCATATAATTCTATTTTGAGAGGTTACGCCAATAACTATTGTAGGAAGCATTAATCTTCGACAATATTTCAGATAGGGGCTCCTTTTCCTGCGATGTGCCATGCCCCTGATAGATGTTCACCAGTTCGTCGCGCTTATATTCCGTAAAAAGCTGTGGCAGTTTACTCAACCGCTTATTGTTGTAGGCTTCTCCCAACAGTTTAATGGCTTCGGTAATCTTTGCGCGGCCGTTGTCGACATTTTCGGCCATGGTGTCAAGGCCTTCGCGGTGATATGTGTACTGCATCTTGCGGAAGGGTTCCATGCTTCCATCGAGCATGTCGTTGACAAGGGCATAGCGATTGCGCTCGTCGCCGGTGGTTTTCCATCCTTTGCCGTTGAGGCCCTGGGCAGCATTAGCAATGTCGAGCGCCGTCTTGAAGAACTCGGCCCCGCCGAGAGGCGACATCGTGTCGTTGTCAATGCCTATTATGAAATAGGCATAGTAGCCTAGCATTGCGGTAAGGTCGTTGTTGACCTGGTCCACCCGGAAGTCGAGTTTGTCGAATTCGTGGTAAGTGAAATTGAAGTCCTCGTCCCTTACGCTGTATTCCACTGTGGTATAGGAAGAGTTGTAGACAGGGCGTATCACCATAAGTTGCATCGAGGCGGTGAATTCTCCGCGCGCATCATCGTATTTGCTTACGGTGATGTTGAAAGTGCAGCTTATGCGCTCGTTGTCTTCGTATTGCTGCCCTGTCCAGCGCCGGTTATTGAGAAAGTCGCTGATATTTTTCTCAAGGTCGTCGAACACCGTGGTGTTGGTGCCTTGAACCTTGCTGTGGTTTACGGATACACGTGCATCGAGTTCCTGGGCTGAAGCTGAGGCACAGCACATCAGCGCAACCGCAAACGGCAATATATACTTCAGAGTTCGCATAATGCATCGATTATATCGCGTGCCACTTCGCTTTTCGGTTTCAGTGGGAACTGCCTTGTTGCAGTTGGCGAAACGATGGTTATTTTATTGGTATCCACGGCAAAGCCCGCTCCCTTGTCTTTCAGTGAATTCATTACTATGAAGTCAAGTTTTTTCGAAGCGAGTTTACGCTGTGCGTTGTCCATCTCGTTGTCGGTTTCGAGTGCGAAACCTATGAGTTTCTGCCCTTCGCGTTTCTGCCGCCCGAGTTCGGCTGCGATGTCTTTGGTAGGCATAAGGCGCAGCGTCATTTCGCCTTTCTCGCGCTTTATCTTCGAACCGGCTGTAGTTTCGGGGGTGAAGTCGGCTACAGCGGCACACAGTATCGCAGCATTGCAGTTACCGAATTCTGCGGTGGCGGCGTCGTACATCTGCTGTGCACTTTCCACACCGATTACCTTGATGGCGGCATTACGGGCCTTAACCGACACCGGACCGCTCACAAGCACCACTTCGGCGCCGCGTTGCGCACATTCTTCGGCAAGGGCGTAGCCCATCTTGCCCGACGAATAATTGCCTATGAACCTCACGGGGTCTATGCGCTCGTAGGTGGGCCCGGCAGTGATGAGTATGCGCTGCCCCTGCAACTGCTTCGGCCCGGAAAAATATTGTTCCAAGCACTCCACTATGCGTTCGGGCTCTTCCATGCGCCCCTTGCCTTCAAGACCGCTGGCAAGGAAGCCCGAACCGGGACTTATTATGCGGTTGCCGAACGACTGCAGGCGCGCCATGTTGGCCTGCGTCGAGGGGTGGGCATACATGTCGAGGTCCATGGCCGGGGCTATGAACACGGGGGCTTTCATCGAGAGGTATGTTGTGACGAGCATATTGTCGGCAACACCGGCGGCGAACTTTGCCATCGTTGCTGCCGTGGCAGGCGCCACAAGCATGGCATCGGCCCACACCCCTAATTCAACGTGGCTGTGCCACGATCCGTCGCGGCGGTCGAAGAACTCGCTCACCACGGCATGGCGTGTCAAGGTGGCCAAGGTGAGCGGCGTCACGAATTCCTTTGCCGACGGTGTCATCACCGCCTGCACTTCGGCCCCCGCCTTGACAAGCAACCGCGCCACGGTACATGCCTTGTAAGCGGCAATGCTCCCGGTGATGCCGAGCACTATATGTTTGCCTTGCAACGCGCTATTTGCCATTTGCCTTAAACCAAAGCCTCGTGAGCACCTGCTTTGTGTTTTGCGGGAAATCGCCCTGCATCATCCATCCGTAATAGCCCGAATCCTTTGCCAGGATCTCGAGCACGGGCTGCCCCTTGAACTTGCCGAAGTTGAATACGGGCACGTTCTTGTCGTTGTATACGATGCGCCCAGCGAGGTCCACGTTGTTGTTCATCTTCGAGAACTGTGCCAGAAAGTCGATATCGTTTTTCAGCACGTCGGGATATTTGTCGAGCTGCGCCTGAATCACTTCGTATGTGGCTTTGATGTCGGCAGCCGCGGAGTGTGCGCCGTCAAGGTCCTTGTTGCAATAGAAGCGATAGGCCGCCGAAAGATTACGTGGCTCGAGCTTGTGGTAGATGGTCTGCACGTCGACGAGCTGGCTCTTGGCAATGTCGAAATTGATGCCGGCATTGAGCATTTCCTCTATGAGCATCGGAAGATCAAAATGGTTGGAGTTGTACCCGGCGAAGTCGCATCCCTCGAAATCCTTCACCAGCTGCGCGGCTATCTGCTTGAACGTAGGGCAGTTTTTCACGTCATCGTCGGTGATGTGGTGTATTGCCTTCGATTCTTCGGGTATGTGGCGTTCAGGGTTCACATAAATGGTTTTGGATTCCTCGTTGCCGTTGGGATAGACTTTGATGTAGCCTATCATTATTATCTTGTCGCGTGTGATGTTGAGTCCGGTGGTCTCAAGGTCGATAAATACTATCGGCTTTTTCAGATTCAGTTTCATAGTGCCTTATTTTAGTTAGGTTGTGTATTAACTATTTATAACACTCGGCATCATGAGCATTACTATTGATTCCTTGTGCAGCTGATTTCCGTTTTCGTTTTTCATGTCGCACGGCTGCGGCGAGGGCACCATAATTATGGGGCGGCTCTGGTCGGCTATCTGGAACTCCACGTTTTCGCATCCCACATTGCCCAGAAAATCAACGAGCGTTGTTCCCTTGAGCCCTATGTTCATTGGCATGCCGTCGTATTCGCATATCATTTTCTCTTCAGCAGCCAGCGAATAGTCGATGTTCTGCACGCTTGCCACCACCTGGTCAGCCTCGAGATGCAGCTTTACGAGCGAGCTCACCGAGTCGGCGAACACCAGCATTCGGCGTAGCATGTTGATGAAGGCCATGCGGTTTACTGTGAGGTGGTTGGGGTTGTTGCGCGAAATCACCTTCTCGTAATCGGGGAACTTACCGTCGACAAGGCGACATGTCATGCCGAAATTGCCCATTCTTATTTCTGCCTTCGTTTCGGCAAAACGCACCTTCACTTCTCCGCTTTCGCGTGCCAGCAGGTTGCGCATCAGCACTGCGGGCTTGTTGGCTATCACGTATCTTCCCTGGGGCAGGCCCTGGGTGTTGGTCCAACGCGTGTACTCAAGTTTGCGTCCGTCGCTCGCCACCACCGACACGTTGCTTTCGCCGCCTTCGGTGTTTACCACATCAACCAGCAATCCCGACATTACCTGGTGGGCGCTGTCGGCCGATGCCGTGGCATAGAGGGCACGGCTTATAGACTCTGCCAGGAGTCGTGCGTCGACAGTCATCTCGCTGTAGCCGTCGGGAAATACCGTGTACGAAGGGAATTCGTCGGCATTCTGCCCCACCAGCGAGAAATGTCCGTTCTGATAGGTGACGGTGATGCTGAAGTTCTGGTCGTCGACATCAAAAGTTACGGGCTGGTCGGGAATGCCCTTCACAGCATCGAGCACCGTCTTGGCATTTACCGCGAAGCGGAAAGCATCGCACTGCTCGCTGAGATTTACCATTGAAACAAGTGTATTCTCGTTGTCGGAAGCCGTGACCTGCAGCTGGTTGCCACTCACTTCAAACAAGAAGCAGTCGAGTATCGACATCTGGTTTTTTGTGTTTATCACCTTGCTTATGGCCTGCAGCCTGTCGGCAAGTTCTGAACTCGGGAGAGAGAATTTCATAACTGTATATTTTTTGCTATTCTTCGGTATCGGTTGCGGCTTTGCGCCACATTGCAAAGATAGTTATTTTTTTAATGCCGACAAGAGGCCACACGACATGCTGCGCGAATTGCAACGCGGTTGCAGGGCCGAGACGATAATTTTGCATCCGTAAACCCGAAAAACATGGAATCATGAACAGGAGAAAGATAGTGAGAATAGCTGTTGCGGCGGTGTTGCTTGCCGTTGCCGTTGCGGTGGAACACACTGTGCACCTTCAGGTGTGGCAGTTGCTGCTGATGTATCTAGTACCGTTCGTATACATAGGCCACGACGTTGTAGAGGAAGCCGTGGAAGGGCTGTTCCACGGCCACGCGTTCAACGAGGAGATGCTCATGACCATAGCCACCATCGGGGCGCTATGCATTGGATTCCTGCCGGGTGCCTCCACCGAGTTCCCCGAGGCCGTGTTCGTGATGCTCTTCTTCCAGGTTGGCGAACTTTTCGAAGACTATGCCGAAGACAGAAGCCGCGCCAACGTATCATCGCTCATGGACCTACGGCCCGACACAGCCTGCGTGGTGCGCAACGGAGCGACCCTGGCCGTGCACCCATCGGAGGTGATGCCCGGAGAAACGGTGGTGGTGAAGCCAGGAGAGCGCATACCGCTCGACGGCCGCATCGTTGAAGGGCATTCCAGCCTCGACACCTCGGCGCTCACCGGCGAGAGCATGCCGCGCGACGTAGCCGAGGGCGATGACGCGGTTTCGGGATGCATCAACCTTTCCGGGCTACTGAAGATTGAAACCACGAAGCAGTTCGGCGAATCGACGGCATCGCGCATCATAGACCTTGTGGAAAATGCCAGTGCCGCGAAATCGAAGAGCGAGACATTCATAGCCCGCTTCGCGCGCATCTACACCCCTGCCGTGGTGGCAGCCGCAGTGCTCACGGCCTTCGTGCCCCCGCTTTTCAGCGACAGCTACACCGCAGCCCTCGCCCCATGGCTCCTGCGCGCACTGATGTTCCTTGTGGTGTCGTGCCCGTGCGCCCTAGTGATATCGGTGCCGCTGGCTTTCTTCGGGGGCATAGGCGGCGCTTCGCGAAGGGGCATACTGGTGAAGGGCTCTTGCTACTTGGAGACGCTGGCGCGCACGGGCACCGTGGTGTTTGACAAGACGGGAACCCTCACACGCGGCCGCTTCGAAGTATGCGCCGTGCACCCCACGAAACTTGATGCCGATGCCCTGCTCCACCTTGCCTCGCACGTGGAGCACTATTCCACCCACCCCATTGCCGCTGCGCTGCGCGATGCCTTCAAAGGCGAATGCCCTGGATGCAGTGTGGAGAACGTGGAGGAAATTGCCGGACAAGGGGCAAGAGCGCGCGTCGGCGGGCATGACGTATGCGTGGGCAACCCGCGACTGATGGATGCCGTGAGAGCCGCATGGCACGACTGCCACCGCACGGGCACCGTGGTGCACGTAGCCGTCGACGGCGAATATGCAGGGCACATCGTGGTTAGCGACAGCGTGAAGGCTGATGCCGCGCAGTGCATCGCCGCCCTCAAAGGCATGGGCGTTGAGCGCACCGTGATGCTCACGGGCGACCGCCGCGACACCGCCGCCGAAGTGGCCCGAAGCCTGGACCTGGATGAATGGCATGCCGAACTACTGCCTGCCGACAAGATAAGCCGGATAGAAGAACTGCTGTGGGAGACGCCGCGCGGAAAGAGCCTGGCCTTTGCAGGCGACGGCATCAACGACGCACCCGTGCTGGCGCGCGCCGATGTGGGCATTGCCATGGGAGCCATGGGCAGCGATGCAGCAATCTATGCTGCCGATGTAGTGATTATGGACGACAAGCCGTCGCGCATTGCCGATGCCATTGCCATAGCGCGCCACACCGTTGGCATTGCGCGACAGAACACCGCGTTTGCCCTCGCCGTGAAATTCGCCGTGCTGGGACTTGCCGGCGCCGGAATGTGCACCATGTGGCTTGCGGTATTCGCTGATGTGGGCGTCACCGTGATTGCCGTGCTCAACTCCCTGCGCACCCTGCGCGCATAGTGTGCATCGGGCCAGCAAGTTGGCAATACCGCCCGCACACCACCTGTAAATACACGGAAATCCCGGCTGCCGCATACGGTGCGGGCCGGGATTTTCCTTGTTTATCGGTTACAGTGTATGGAATCAGAGGATTCCCTGTGCCATCATAGCCTTTGCCACCTTCATGAATCCGGCAACATTGGCTCCCTTCACGTAGTTCACGTATCCGTCGGCTTCGGTGCCATACTTCACGCAAGCTGCGTGGATGTCCTTCATGATGTGAAGCAGTTTCTGGTCAACCTCTTCGGCAGTCCAGTTCAGACGCTCGGAGTTCTGCGACATCTCGAGGCCCGATACCGATACGCCGCCGGCGTTTGCAGCCTTGCCCGGAGAGTAGAGAATCTTGGCATCCTGAAACACCTTGATAGCCTCGGGAGTGCTGGGCATGTTGGCGCCTTCGCTCACTGCGATTACGCCGTTAGCCACGAGCTTGCGTGCATCGTCGCCGTCGATTTCGTTCTGAGTTGCCGAAGGCAATGCTATGTCGCACTTCTCGCCCCAAGGACGTGCACCTGCTACATACTTCACGCCGTATTTCTCAGCATATTCGCGAATACGTCCGCGCTCCACATTCTTCAGTTCCATCACGTAGTTCCACTTCTCGCGGTCGATGCCGTCGGGATCGTAGATGTAGCCATCGGAGTCGGAAAGTGTAACCACCTTTGCGCCGAGGTCGATGAGTTTGTCAACCGTATACTGTGCCACGTTGCCCGATCCGCTGACGCACACAGTCTTGCCCTTCACGTCGATGCCCTTGGTCTTGAGCATTTCGAGCATGAAGTAAACGTTGCCGTAACCTGTTGCCTCAGGACGGATGAGCGAGCCGCCGAACTCGAGGCCCTTGCCGGTGAATGTGCCGGTGAACTCGTGGGTGAGTTTCTTGTACATGCCGAACATGTAGCCCACTTCGCGTCCGCCTACGCCAATATCGCCTGCGGGAACGTCGGTATTGGGGCCGATGTTGCGCCACAGCTCGGTCATGAAGGCCTGGCAGAAGCGCATGATTTCAGCGTTGCTCTTGCCGCGGGGGCTGAAGTCGCTACCGCCCTTTGCACCGCCCATGGGCAGAGTGGTGAGCGAGTTCTTGAATGTCTGCTCGAAGGCAAGGAACTTCAGAATGCCGAGGTTCACCGACGAGTGGAAGCGAATGCCGCCTTTGTAGGGGCCTATAGCATTGTTGTGCTGGATACGATAGCCGTTGTTGACCTGCACGTTGCCTTTGTCGTCAACCCATGTCACACGGAACTGGTAAACACGATCTGGCACGCAGAGGCGCTCGATGAGGTTGGTTTTCTCGAACTCGGGATGCTGGTTGTAAACTTCCTCGATGGTGGGAAGCACCTGCGAAACGGCCTGAATGTATTCGGGCTGGCCCGGATAGCGGCGTTTCAGGTTTTCAATCACTTCGTTTGCTTTCATTTCTGTTACTCTATGTTTAGGTAAATACTTCTTGTGGGGTGCAAATTTACAAAAAGCCGCCGAAATGCCAAAAAAAACGGCAAAAAATCGTTTTTTCGTATCGAAAACGCACAAAACGGCCCATTTCGCCACGCATGCAGATGCATTGCCGCCGGTATTTCATAATAAAGGCTGTTCTCGGCATTCTTGAAACAAGTATGCTGAGGCGCAGTTTATATCATGCGACACAAGGAAAATCTTGATTAATTCCGGCAAATTCCACGAATGCGCAGGCAAAACAACTGCGCAATAGCGTAGTACGAAATATAGGGCAATCAGCACGCTCTGCGCACAGAAGATTTCCGCTATGCGCAGAGCGCGGCGCCGGAATGCGCAGAGAATTTGAGCGCAGAGGCATAAAAGTCTTCGGGCAATTAATGAAAGAGCAAAACAAGTGCGTGTTAATACAATTTTCTCAAGAACATTAAACATCACCAACATTGGGGG
>CAVFSQ010000019.1:0-10322 GCA_963625145.1 Bacteroidaceae bacterium
ATAGTGCCAGCGAGCGCAGACTGAAACTTGTTTCAAGTATGCCGAGGCGCAGCCTATATTATGACACATGCGCAGAGATGCTTCCAGTATCCGCGCGGAATTCGTGCCCTATTCGCAAGATTTGTGCCTATTAGTGTATTTGTTTTTGCCGCATGCGCTCCCGGCGCAAAGCCTTGCAGTTTTTCGGCTGCGGCATATCGTTTTTTATAAAAGATTAGCATTTAAGCTCTTGCACAGTAAGGTTTTCCGTTGTACCTTTGCATTTAGAGTCCAACCCCTTAAAGCCTGAAACCATGACACCCACTAAACGCCCCCACTACGCCCAAGAAAAAAAGCGGCGATTTTTCCGCATTATCCGAGGTTTTGTATAACTTTGCTCTCTAAGCGGAAGGCCGCGGCCTTTCAACAACATAGGCTACAACGCATTACAACGACAATACAACAACATGTTACGACTACTACAACAACGACAATATGACCGTTAAAGACGACTTCAGAAAATATGCCACGCAGCACCTCAGCATCAACAGCATGGTGGTGGACGACGTGGTGAAAGCGCAGAACCAGTACCTCAACCCGTACATTTTGGAGGAAAGGCAGTTGAACGTGACGCAGATGGACGTGTTCTCGCGCCTGATGATGGACCGCATCATATTCCTCGGCACCCAGATAGACGACTACACGGCCAACACGCTGCAGGCGCAGCTGCTGTACCTCGACTCGTGCGACCCGGGCAAGGACATCTCCATCTACGTGAACTCTCCCGGCGGCTCGGTGTATGCTGGTCTCGGCATCTATGACACCATGCAGTTCGTGAGCTGCGACGTGGCCACCATCTGCACGGGCATGGCGGCGTCGATGGCTGCCGTGCTGCTCGTGGCCGGCAAGGAAGGTAAGCGCTCGGCGCTGAAGCACAGCCGCGTGATGATTCACCAGCCCATGGGCGGTGCGCAGGGACAGGCGTCGGACATCGAGATCACGGCGCGCGAGATTCAGAAACTCAAGAAAGAACTCTACACCATCATAGCCGAGCACTCGCACACCGAGTTCGACAAGGTATGGCAGGACTCCGACCGCGACTACTGGATGACGGCACAGGAGGCCCTCGAATACGGCATGGTTGACAAGATACTTACACGCGGCAAATGACAAAGAAAAACACTACACGGGTTTGCTCGTTCTGCGGGCGTCCGGAAAACGAAACCAGACTGGGGATGCTCGTGGAGGGGCTTCACGGACTGCTATGCGAAGACTGCGCACACGCGGCCACCGAGATATTCCACCAGGTGCGCGAGCGTGCCGGGCTAGAGAAGGAGAAGCGCGCGGCCGAGAACATCGACATTGCCGACGTACCCAAGCCCCGGGAGATAAAGAAATACCTGGACCAGTATGTGATAGGCCAGGAAGACGCCAAGCGCACGCTGTGCGTGGCGGTGTACAACCACTACAAGCGCCTGGCGCAGAAGGTGGACGACAACAAAGTGGAAATCGAAAAGTCGAACATACTGATGCTTGGTCCCACGGGCACGGGCAAGACGCTGCTGGCGCGCACCATATCGCGGCTGCTGAAGGTGCCGTTCACGATAGTCGATGCCACGGTGTTCACGCAGGCCGGCTACGTGGGCGAGGACGTGGAGAGCATACTGTCGCGCCTGCTGCAGGCTGCGGGCTACAACGCCGCCAAGGCCGAGAGGGGAATAGTGTTCATCGACGAAATCGACAAGATAGCGCGCAAGGGCGACAACCCCTCCATCACCCGCGACGTGAGCGGCGAAGGCGTGCAGCAGTCGATGCTCAAGCTGCTCGAGGGCACCAACGTGAACGTGCCGCCCGAAGGCGGGCGCAAGCACCCCGAGCAGAAATACGTGCAGATAAACACGCGCAACATACTGTTCATCTGCGGCGGTGCCTTCGACGGCATCGAAGACCGCATAGCGCAGCGACTCAACACCCACACCATAGGCTACGACTCGGTGCAGAGCAACATGCGCATCGACCGCTCGAACCTCATGAAGTATGTGGCGCCGCAAGACCTGAAGGCTTTCGGCCTGATACCCGAAATAGTGGGCCGACTGCCGATAGTCACCCACCTCGACCCGCTCGACAAGGACGCGCTGCGGCGCATACTCACCGAGCCCAAGAACTCCATCACGAAGCAGTATGAGAAACTGCTGATGATGGACGGCGTGAAACTCACGTTCGACGACGACGCCCTCGACTACATCGTGGACAAGACACTGGAGTTCAAGCTCGGCGCACGCGGACTGCGCGCCATAGTGGAGGCCATAATGAAGGACGCAATGTTCGAACTGCCTTCGAAGAATACCAAGAAATTCAATGTCGACACCGCCTACGCCAAGCAGCAGGTAGAAAAATCGGAAAGCCTGGCCGGCCCTGCGCTGAAAACGGCGGGATAGACGCGCGGGACGAAAAAAGACGAAAAAAGTGCGCGCCGCAGCACGTTTTGGCGCGCCCATACCGCGGCATTGAAAAATAAATGCCTAAATTTGTCCTGACGACAGACTGTTTTCAATAACCATGGCGAACAAGGGTTACAATCTCACCGCGGAGCTGAAGCGCTACTTCGGCTTCGACAAGTTCAAAGGCGACCAGGAGGAAATCATCAAGAATGTCCTCGCCGGCAACGACACCTTTGTGCTTATGCCCACGGGCGGCGGCAAGTCGCTCTGCTACCAGCTGCCCGCACTGATGATGCCGGGCACGGCAATCGTGGTATCGCCCCTCATCGCCCTGATGAAGAACCAGGTGGACATGATACGCAACGTGAGCGAGCGCGACAGCGTGGCGCATTTCCTGAACTCCATGCTCAACCGCCAGGCCATAGAGCAGGTGAAGAGCGACATCAAGGCAGGCATCACCAAGCTGCTCTACGTGGCGCCCGAATCGCTGGCAAAGGAAGAGAACGCCGAGTTCCTGAAAACGGCCAACATCTCGTTCTACGCCATCGACGAAGCCCACTGCATCTCGGAATGGGGCCACGACTTCCGCCCCGACTACCGCAACCTGCACGACATTATCGAGCGCATAGGCCACGCCCCGGTGATAGCCCTCACGGCCACAGCCACCGACAAGGTGAAGACCGACATAAAGCGCAACCTGCACATCACCGACGCCAGGGAGTTCAAAAGTTCGTTCAACCGGCCGAACCTCTACTACGAAGTGAGGCCCAAGACGCGCAACATAGAAAAGGAAATAATAAAGTACATCAAGCAGAACGCGGGCAAGAGCGGCATAATCTACTGCATGTCGCGCAAGCGGGTGGAAGAGCTGGCCGCCGTGCTGCAGGCCAACGACATTTCGGCCGCACCCTACCACGCCGGCATGGACGCCTCGGCACGGTCGCGCACGCAAGACGACTTCATAATGGAGCGCATAGACGTGATAGTGGCTACCATAGCCTTCGGAATGGGCATCGACAAGCCCGACGTGCGCTTCGTGATACACTACGACATGCCCAAGAGTATCGAAGGCTACTACCAGGAGACGGGCCGCGCCGGAAGAGACGGGCGCGAAGGCAACTGCATAGGCTTCTTCTCGACCGACGACCTCAAGCGGCTGGAAAAGCTCATGGAATGGAAGCCAATAGCCGAACAGGAAATAGGGAAGCAACTGCTCCGGGCCATGACCAACTACGCCGAAAGCACGGTGTGCCGGCGAAAGCTGCTGATGCACTACTTCGGCGAAGACTACCCCACCGACAACTGCGACAACTGCGACAACTGCCTACACCCGAAAGAGAAAATCGATGCACAGGAACAGTTGCTCAATGTGCTGCTGACCATACAACTTACGAAAGAAAACTTTAAGGACGACTATATAAAAGACGTGCTCCACGGGCGCGAGACGCAAGACACCACCGAACGGCACCACGACTGCCTGGAAACCTTCGGAATATACGAAGACGAAGACGACTGCATCATCAACGCAGTGATAATCCAGGCAGAGCTCAACGGATTCATTGAGAGAAGCGTGGAAGACTTCGGAGTGCTGAAGCTCACCGACAAAGGGCACATGTTCATCAAAAAGCCAACAACTTTTATGATAACGAAAGACAACGAATTCAACGAAGAGGAAAGCGACGCTGCTATTCACGACGGCGGAGCCAATGCCGTAGACCCGGCACTCTACCAAATGCTATGTGATTTAAGGAAGGAACTGAGCAAAAAGCTCGACATACCGCCCTACGTGATTTTCCAGGACCAATCGCTCGAGGCTATGGCCACCATTTACCCCGTCACCATCGACGAACTGCAGAACATACCCGGAGTGGGAGCCGGCAAAGCACGCCGCTACGGCGCCGAGTTCTGCAAACTGATAAAGCACTGGTGCGAAGACAACGAAATAGAGCGCCCCGAAGACATGAGGGTGCGCATGGTGGCTAAGAAATCGAAGGTAAAAGTAGCCATCATACACGCCATCGACCGCAAAGTCGACCTCAACGACATAGCTCTCGCAAACGGCCTGGAATTCAACGAACTTCTCGACGAAATGGAAGCCATAGTGTATTCCGGCACACGCATCAACCTCGACTACTTCCTGGAAGAGAACATGGACGAAGAGCGCATAGACGAAATCTACTCGTATTTCAAGAGTTCGGAAACCGACTCGCTCGACGACGCCATCGACTCGCTCGACGAAGACTACACCGAAGAGGAAATAAGGCTCGTGAGAATCAAGTTCATCTCCGAAATGGGCAACTGAGCATTGCTGCCGCCGCCGGCAGCCCGAGACGGCAGTTTCCCCCGAAAAGCACGAAAAGCCAAAAGACAGACTAGCAGAAATGCCACAACGCACTCCACGCACACCGGCCAAAGGACGCCTACAGTGCCCTTCGATGACTACGCTGTGTGTGGCGCTGACGCTTGCCGCAGCAGCGGCATTCACCGCGATGCACACCGACTGTGCCGCGCGCAACATGCAGACGCTCGACACGCTGGCCATGATCAGCTACAACTTCCACGGCAAAGCCTACGCCGACTGCCTTTTCAACAACCTGTCGAGCAAACTGATTTGGGTGCCCACGGTGATTGCCCTAGTCTTCACCATGGTGCGCGGAAGCCGCAACTGGCACCAGGCCGCACTGCTGATACTTGCCAGCGTGGCCATCGTGGTGGCGTGCGACCAGCTGTCGGGCCTCGTGAAGCGCACCGTTGAGCGCCCGCGGCCCTCGCACAACGACGCCCTCAACTATATGCTGCACTACGTGAACGACTACCGCGGCGGGAAATTCGGCTTCGTGTCGAGCCACGCGGCAAACTGCTACGGCATGGCCGCATGGCTGATGCTCATCTACCGCAGCCGCGCCGTGAAAGCCGTGCTGCTCGTCTTTGCCACAGCCGTGTGCTATTCGCGCATATACCTCGGCGTGCACTACCCGCTCGACATCGTGATGGGCGCCATGCTGGGCGTGCTCACAGGAACGGCGGCATGGGCGCTGCTAGCCGGCACCACAGGCAAATACCACTGCCTCATAGCCGACCGCCGCGGCATCGTGGCATGGACGGCCGCAGGCACCATGGCGGCAATAGCGGCGCTAAGCGCATTCGGCATTTTCTTATAAAGCCAAAAAGTATAACGACAAACTACCATTACAATGAAACGCAGAGAATTCCTTGGATTTTTAGCAGCAAGCGCCATAACACCGCTTCTGGGCAAAAGCCCCTTTGCCGGCAACGGCGCCAACGAAGCCAACGAGCGCCCGCGCGCCATAGCGCCGCTCAACATTCGCAACATCACCATAAAACTCAACTGCGAACGCGCGTTCTCGGCGCTGCACATCTCCGACACCCATCTGGCACTGGTAGACAACCGCGACAACGAGCGGAAGATGAAGCTGGCCGCCGGGCGTGTAGCATTTTTCCCCAACGCCGCCCACTACCTCGACGCCGCCATAAACTACGCCAGCGTAAACCACATGCAGCTTATACACACCGGCGACCTCATCGACTTCACCAGCGAAGCCAACTTCGACTGCGCTTCGGCACACATCATGGACGGCGACGTGATGGCAGCCGCCGGCAACCACGAATTCTCGCAATACGTGGGAGAAGCAAAAGAAGACGAGGCATACAAACGGCAAAGCTACGACAAGGTGCAGGAGGTTTTCCCCAACGACATAACTTTCAACTCGCGTGTGGTGAACGGCGTGAACTTCGTAGCCATCGACGACGTATACTACAACGTCACCGAAAGGCAGCACGAACTGATGGAACAGGAAATGAAGCGCGGGCTGCCCGTTGTGATGCTGTGCCACGTGCCGCTCTACACACCGCGCCACTGCGAATACGCGCTAAAGAGCGGCAAAGTTGCCTATCTGGCAGGCGTCCCGCTCGAAATAACATCGAAATACCCACACGACTCCTCGCTCGCGCCCGAAGAGCAATGGCGCAACTGCGACGTGCAGCAGCGCGCCGACAAGCCCACACTCGAATTCCTGGCATGGCTAAAGGAGCAGAAACTGCTGAGGGCCATACTCTGCGGGCACTGCCACTATTTCTTCGAAGACCGTTTCTCGCCCACGGCAATGCAATACACCGTAGGCGCCAACTACAACGGCGATGCCTATAGCATAAGGTTCGAAGGGCGTACGCTATAGCGGGAACGTTCAGTCTTCTTCGTCGTACTTCTGATAGAGGAAATCGTTGTAAGGGTATTTCTGCACATGCAGATAGCGCACCTTGTCGTAGAGCATCTGCTTCAGCTCGTCGACATTCATGCGCTCGCGCGCCGAGATGAAGATGCAGTCGGGCCCGGTTTTCGCCATCCACGTCTTCATCAGTTCTTCGGGCGACACATTCTCGGCCCCGGCCGGCGTAAGGTCGTCGGCATCTTTCGGCACCCAGCTGTAGGCATCCATTTTGTTGAACACCACAAGCATCGGCTTTTCGGCACAGCCCAGGTCGCCCAGCGTCTTGTTCACCACGTCAATCTGCTCGGGGAAATCGGGATGCGACACGTCAACCACATGAATCAGCAGGTCGGCCTCGCGCACCTCGTCGAGGGTGCTCTTGAACGAATCGACAAGGTCGGTGGGAATCTTGCGTATGAAGCCCACGGTGTCGCAAAGCAGGAAAGGAAGATTCTCGATAACCACTTTCCGCACCGTGGTGTCGAGCGTGGCAAATAGTTTGTTTTCGGCAAAAACCTCGGCCTTTGCCAGTAGGTTTATTATAGTGCTTTTCCCCACATTGGTATAGCCCACGAGGGCCGCGCGTATCATGCGCCCGCGCCCGCTGCGCTGCGTGGTTTTCTGCCTGTCGATTTCGGCCAGGCGCTGTTTGAGCAGCGACATACGGTTGAGAATAATGCGGCGGTCCATTTCGAGCTGCGTCTCGCCCGGTCCGCGCAGGCCCACCGAGCCTTTGCCGCCGCCCGAGCCCGAGCCGCCGCCCTGGCGCTCGAGGTGGGTCCACATGCGCTGCAGCCGTGGCAGCATGTACTTGTACTGCGCCAGTTCGACCTGCGTCTTGGCAGTGGCAGTCTGGGCACGCATTGCGAAGATGTCGAGAATGAGCGATGTGCGGTCGAGTATTTTCACGCCAAGGGCCTTCTCGATGTTGCGTATCTGCTTTGCCGACAGTTCGTCGTCGAAAATCGCCATGCTGATTTCGCGCCCCATTTCGCCTTCGTCCTTGATGTATTGCGCTATCTCCTCCAGTTTTCCCGTCCCCACATACGTCACTGCATGCGGCTGCACAATTTTCTGCGTGAAGCGCTTCACGGTGACAGCGCCGGCAGTCTCGGCCAGAAACTCCAGTTCGTCGAGATATTCCTCGGTCTTCTTCTCCGTCTGCCGCTCGGTGGTAAGGCCCACTAGTATTGCGGTTTCCTGCTTGTGTGTGGAGTAAACGTAGTCTTTCATTGATAGGAAAAATGGAATTATCGGCGCAAAATTAGCAAATTCCGCCGAAATTGGGCCGAGCCACGCCGTATGTCACGGAAAATTCATAATATTGCAAGCCTAAAACAAATGCTGTGACATGAAGAAGTTTATCCTAGCCGTAGTTGCCGTCTTGCTGGTTTGCGGAGCGCACGCCCAGCAGGCACAGGTGGAAAAACGCACCAAGATTCCCTTTGCCTTCAAGGAATTTCAGGATGCCACCATTGATTTCGCATTCGGAAAAGACAAGGTTTACAAGGCAAACATTTTTCTGAAAGACGCATCGCTGCTATACCTCAAGGATTCCACCGTGATGAAGGCGGAGCTCTTCGGCGTGATAACAGCCGACTTCAACGGCACTGTATACCGCCGCACCGGCGAGAAGCAGATGGGCAAGGTACTGGCACGCAAAGGCGAGGTATTCCTCACAGCCGTAACCACCATCGACCAGAAACGCATGCAGCAGGATGCACGCAGCGGACGCAACTCCACTTTTCTCGACCTTCCCGAATTCAATCTGTTTATCGACACCAATGCCGACTATTGGGCCAACGGCGAAGGCAGTTCGTGGCCTCTTAAAGACGAATACTACTTCGTGGTGAGGGGGGAAACCATACCCGCCGCCGAAAAAATAGTGAAGAAGAAAATACGCAGCGACAAGCAGGCCGACTTCAAGGAGCTCATGAAAAACCGCAAGTGGAGCTGGAAAGACGCCAAGTCGCTCGAAATGCTCGTTGACTATTTTTGAAGCCACGTAACAGGCTGAGGGCACATTCTGCACCGATACAGACTTAAGGAAGACATGAAACTCAGAAAATCAATTGCAGCAGCCCTGATGCTGCCGGCATTCATGCTGTTGGCACTGGCAGCCGCATCGTGCTCCGGCGGCGACGACGACAGCAAGAAAAAAGAAGAAGCCACCGGTATACGCCGCACCGTGGTGATGTATGTAAATGCCCAAAATTCGCTGGGCTACCAGCAGTTCAACATATCCGACTCGGCCGAGATAGCCGCCGGAAGCCAGTTCCTCAACGCCCGCGACCAGCTGCTGCTCTACATCGACGATGCCCAAAAGCCACGCGTCTACCGTTTCTATAAAGGCTGTGCCCAGCCGCAGCTAGTGCGCACCTACACCACCGACGCCAACTCAAGCGATGCCGGCGTGCTGAAGGACCTGCTGGCATGGACCATGGAGCAATACCCCTCGGAGAGCTACGGACTAGTGATGTGGTCACACAGCGACGGATGGGTGCCATCATGGAGCAAAGACTACAACAACAGCGGCTACACCACACAGGGCGCCACGCTGCGCAGTTTCGGGCTCGACGTGGGCCCGAGCGGCAACATGGAAACCGACCAGCTGGCCGACGGCAGACAATATGGCTACACCATGGACATCGACGACATGGCAGCAGCCATTGAGGAAAGCGGCATGCATCCGCTCTTCATCTTCTTCGACTCGTGCATGATGCAGTGCATAGAAGTGGACTACGCCCTTCGCAATGTCACCGACTATGTAATAGCCTCGCCTATCTCCACGCCGGCCATAGGGGCAAACTACACCACCATGATACGCTATGCCCTGTTCAAGGACGACCCTTCGGCCATAGCGTCGAACTACTACACCTACATCATGTCGCTGCCAGCCACCAGCGCTTACTACGACTTCGGCATGGCGATATCGTGCGTCAAGACTTCGGAACTCGAAAACTTTGCAGCCGAAACGCGCAAACTCATATCGCAGATTTCTGCCCTGAAAACCGACAGCCTTGGCAACGTCAGCATACAATGGCCCGACATGACAGGAGTAACCAAATACGCCGAATATTCCTACACGAATTTCTACCGCCCGCATTTCTACGACCTCTCGCATGCCATGCACAACATGCTCACTGCCGAGCAATACACGCAGTGGCGCAAGGCTCTCGCCAAATGCATTACCTACAGCGGCATGAGCTCAAAGTTCTATGTAGGCGAAGACCGTACCGGCCAGGAAGTGTATTACCCAATAGACGAAGTTAACAGCTGCGCCATATCGGCTTTCGTGCCGCAGGCCATATATTCGTTCAACGCACAGCGCTGCATCTTCGGCGACCTCAACCTGTGTTTCGAGCGCACGGAGTGGTATGAGGATGCCGGATGGAAAGAAGCCGGATGGTAAACGGGCAGACAAAATGAAACTACCGAAAGCCATAGCCGGCATATTGCTCGCAGTCGCCGCATTGCACGCCGCAACCCTACAGGCACAGAGCGGCACAACCTATGCCCTACTCGCCAAAAGCCCCAGCGGGCACTATGCCGCAGCGGCACAAAAGAACAAGGCCGGCTTCCTGCAATCGGCAAATGCCGGCACGCAGTATCTGCGCGACAGCTGTCTGGTGATGACAGCAGCCTACATGAACTGGCACACGGGCAACTGCGC
>CAVFSQ010000019.1:10332-13386 GCA_963625145.1 Bacteroidaceae bacterium
CGGCAGTTTCACCCTTTACAGCGACTCCAGCAAATTTCTGGCCATAGGCGGCTACGACGGCGAAGCAAACATGACAAACCTAACCAAGAACGCCTTGGCTTCAAAATTCACCCTTGCAGAAGGCAACACGCGCCAACAACGCGCAGGAATACGTATTGCAACCGACAAAAACAAAGGAAGAAAATGAAAATATCCGTAGACTTCGACGGCACGATAGTGGAACACCGCTATCCGCAAATAGGCAAGGAAATGCCGTTTGCCACACTCACTCTGAAAAAACTCATAAGCGAAGGACATGCCCTGGTGCTGAACACCGTGCGCGAGGGGGAACTGCTTGACGAAGCCGTGGAATGGTGCCGCGAAAGAGGCGTGGAATTCTTTGCCGTGAACTGCAACTACCCTGAAGAAACGCCTTCTTCGCCCGACTACTCGCGCAAAATCAAAGCCGACTATTACATCGATGACCGCAATCTGGGCGGCCTGCCCGATTGGGGCATAATCTACGAAATGGTGAGAACTGGCAAATCGTTTGCCGACCTGGCGCTTGAAAGCAGCAGCACCACCAAACCGGCCAAACGTCACTGGTGGCAATTCTGACCAAGCTTGCTTTCTGCCGTGCAAAAACGGAGAAAAAGTTACGATTGTAACCTTTTCGATACTTTCATATCTTCTATGCAGCAATCCCAAGAATTGCAAAAATTCCGCGCTTTTGTGCAATAATCAGAAGGAAAATTCTTATTTTTGCATGGTAATATGGCCGACCTTATATAAGGCAGGCGAAACAACCCTAAAACATAATACAACAGAGATATGAGTCTTCAAACTGAAAAGATTAGAGAATTAGTTGAAAAGCGCGCCAAGGCCCGCATAGGCGGCGGCGAGAAAGCCATAGAAAAGCAACATGCAAAGGGCAAGCTTACCGCCCGCGAACGCATCGCGCTGCTTCTCGATGCAGGTAGCTTCGAGGAGTTCGACATGTTTAAGCTTCACCGTTGCCACAACTTCGGCATGGAGAAGAAGCAGTACCTCGGCGACGGTGTAGTAACCGGTAGCGGTACCATCAATGGACGCCTTGTATATGTCTATGCTCAGGATTTCACCGTAAACGGCGGTTCGCTGAGCGTTACCATGGCCGAAAAAATCTGCAAAGTGCAGGATATGGCGCTCAAGATGGGGGCGCCCTGCATTGCCATCAACGACTCAGGCGGTGCACGCATCCAGGAAGGCATTGATTCTCTTGCAGGATTCGGCGAAATATTCCAGCGTAACATCGAGAGTTCGGGTGTGGTGCCCCAGATTTCCATGATCTGCGGTCCATGCGCTGGCGGTGCCGTCTACTCGCCCGCCCTCACCGACTTCGTGGTCATGCTCGAAGGCGTTTCGTACATGTTCCTCACTGGCCCCAAAGTGGTAAAGACCGTTACCGGCGAAGACGTGACATCGGAAGACCTCGGCGGCGCATCGGTGCACGGCTCAAAAAGCGGTGTGGCACACTTCACGGCCGAAACCGAAGAAGAGGCTGCTGCCATCGTACAGGGACTCTTGAGTTTCATTCCCCAAAACAACATGGAGGAAACGCCGAGAATGGAATGCAATGACCCCATCGACCGTAAGGAAGATATGCTCAACGACATCATCCCCGACAACGCCAACATGGCTTACGACATGTACAAAGTGATTGGTGCAATAGTCGACAACGGAGAATTCTTTGAAGTTCACTCGAAATTCGCAAAAAACATCATAGTAGGTTTTGCACGCTTCAACGGACAGAGCGTAGGTATCGTGGCCAACCAGCCAAGCGTATACGCCGGCGTGCTCGACTGCAACGCAAGCCGCAAGGGCGCGCGCTTTGTAAGATTCTGCGACGCTTTCAACATTCCCATCGTGACGCTTGTTGACGTACCGGGATTCCTTCCGGGCACCGGACAGGAATACAATGCCGTCATCGACCACGGGGCAAAGCTTCTCTTCGCTTACGGCGAATCGACTGTACCCCGCGTTACCGTTACGCTCCGCAAGAGCTACGGCGGTTCGCATATCGTGATGAGCTGCAAACAGCTCAAAGGCGACCTCAACTACGCATGGCCTTCGGCTGAAATCGCCGTGATGGGCGCAAGCGGAGCCGTAGCGGTGCTCTGCGCTAAAGAAGCCAAGACGCAGGAAGACCCCAAGGCATTCCTCGCCGAAAAGGAGAAGGAATACAACGATCTCTTCACAAATCCCTACCAGGCTGCAATGAAGGGATATATCGACGATGTCATCGAACCGCGCAATACACGTTTCCGCATTTGCCGCGCATTGGCACAACTTGCCACAAAGCGCGACTCGCGCCCCGCGAAGAAGCACGGAAACATTCCTATGTAAAGAAACAACTTCTGTAATATGAGGTATTTCAAGTTTATTCTTCTACCGCTCACATTGTTTGCCTGCATCATCAATGCGCAGGCACAGATAGCGGCAAGTCTGAAGATAAGCGAAGTTGTTGTAGACAATCCATCCGGACTGATTGACGAATACGGAGAGCACTCAGCCTGGATAGAAATCTGCAACACCTCATGGGGAACGGTAAACCTGCGCAGCTGCTACCTTACCAACAACCGCAAGGCTCTTGAAGACATGCCGGTGCCCGAGCGTACCAAACTGATGTCGCTCATACCGAAAGGCGACGCGCGCACCCAGCTCAAGGCCAAAGAAAGGATTGTGTTCTTTGCCGACGGTAAACAAAACCTTGGCACCCTTCATACCAATTTCCAGTTGGAAAGCGGCAAGGAGAATTTCATTGCCCTCTTCGACGGCAACGGACACACGCTGCTCGACTCCGTGACAATCCCCGCAAGTTTACCCAGCGGTTGTTCATATGCAAGATTCGCAGGACGACGCTATGACTGGCAGGTTGCTACGCATGAAAATGTAACGCCTAATGCAGCAAACAGCACCGACGGGCAAAGCGACAACAAAGTTGCTGAATTCAAGCAACGCGACCCCCACGGCTTTGGCATGTCGATTCTGGGTATGGGAATCGTGTTCTCGTGCCTCGCACTGCTTGCCATATTC
>CAVFSQ010000020.1:0-13264 GCA_963625145.1 Bacteroidaceae bacterium
TACTGGGCTGAAGCACGACGAATTCGTGGAAAACTGCTCCGATATCGATGACGTCATAATATTCTACCGCGACGGAACCTACAAGGTGACACGCGTTGCCGACAAACTTTTCGTGGGCGAAACCGAACGCTCGAAGCGCGAAAAGCGCAAAGCCGAAATAATACATGTGGCTGTGTTCCGCAAAAACGACAAGCGCACCACCTACAACGCCGTATACCGCGACGGCAAGGCCGGTTCGTACTTCTACAAGCGCTTCAACGTGACATCCATAACCCACGACCGCGAATACGACCTCACACAAGGTGCCCCCGCAAGTCGCGTGGCATATTTCTCGGCCAATCCCAACGGCGAAGCCGAAGTAATAAAGGTCACGCTCAAGCCAAGCCCGAAAATCAAGAAACTGTCGTTTGAATGCGATTTCGGCGACCTTCAGATAAAAGGTCGGCAAAGCCGCGGCAACACCCTGACCAAAAGCGATGTCTACCGCATAACGCTAAAAAGCCACGGCATCTCCACACTCGGAGGCTGCAAGATATGGTTCGACCGCGACATAAACCGTCTCAACATCGACGCACGCGGCGAATACCTCGGCGAATTTCAGGGTGACGACCGCATACTCGTTGTCTCGGCCGACGGCACATACTACACTACCGACTTCGACCTCAACAACCACTACGAGCAAGGAATACTGAGAATCGAGAAATTCGATGCCGCAAAGGTATGGACGGTACTACTTTACGACGCCTCGCAGAGCAATTTCCTTTACCTCAAGCGTTTCAACTTCGAGCGTACCGCCAAAAAGCAATGCTTCACGGGCGACGACAGCAGTTCGCGCCTGGAATGCCTTACGTCGGACAATCCGGCACGCTTCCGCATAACCTTCGGCGGCGATGACAGTTTCCGCGAAGCGCTCGAAATAGAAGCCACGGAATTCGTGGGAGTTAAAAGTCTCAAAGCCCGCGGAAAACGCGTAACGACTTTTACCGTAGACACCGTAGAGCAGATTCCATCGCTGATTGAAGCCGCAGAACCCACGCCAGCCGAAACGCCCGCAACCGAGCCGGACACCAACGAAGGCGAAGAACCGGGAGACGAACCCACACTGTTTGAATAAACAAAAACGCAACAGATATGACACAGCAACTTCTTGTCTACAACACGCGAACACGCACAAAGCAACTGTTCACCCCACTCACCCCAGGCAGAGTAGGAATGTACGTATGCGGCCCCACGGTATACGGCGATCCGCATCTCGGCCACGCACGCTCGGCAATAACCTTCGACGTTGTGTTCCGCTACCTGCAGCACATAGGCTACAAGGTGCGCTACATCAGGAACATCACCGATGTAGGCCATTTGGAGCACGATGCCGACGAAGGCGAGGACAAGATTGCAAAGAAAGCCAGACTCGAACAACTCGAGCCAATGGAAGTGGCACAATACTACACCAACCGCTTCCACGATGCAATGAAGCTGCTCAATGTGCTTCCGCCCAGCATCGAGCCCCACGCCACCGGGCACATCATTGAGCAGGAAGAACTGGTGAAGAAAATACTCGATGCCGGCTTTGCATATATCAGCAACGGCAGCGTGTATTTCGACACGGCAAAATACAACAGCGTGCACCGCTGGGGAGTGCTTTCGGGGCGCAACCTCGACGACATAATAAACGAAAGCCGCAATCTCGCCGGCATAGGCGAAAAACACAATCAGGCAGACTTCGCGCTTTGGAAGAAAGCCCAGCCACAGCACATCATGCGCTGGCCTTCGCCATGGAGCGACGGTTTCCCCGGATGGCACGCCGAATGCACGGCAATGGGCCGTAAATATCTTGGCAACCACTTCGACATACACGGAGGCGGACTCGACCTCATATTCCCGCACCACGAATGCGAGATAGCGCAGGCAGTGGCTTCGCAGGGTGACGAAATGGTGCGCTACTGGATGCACAACAACATGGTGACCGTTGGCGGGCAGAAAATGGGCAAGAGCCTCGGCAACTTCATAACGCTTGAGGAATTCTTCACCGGCAACCACCCGAAGCTCACCGACTCCTACTCGCCCATGACCATACGCTTCTTTATATTGCAGGCACACTACCGCAGCACCGTGGACTTCTCTAACGAAGCGCTGCAAGCCAGCCGGCGCGGACTACAGCGCCTCATGGACGCCTACGCACAGCTCGACCGCATACAGCCAGCAGCCGACGGCAAAATCACCGCCGACGACATAGCACAACTGCACAACAAATGCTACGACGCCATGAACGACGACTTCAACACGCCAATACTTATAAGCACTCTATTCGATGCCTGCCATACGGTAAACCAAGCGGCCGACCGCCAAACCTCCATAACTCCCGACGCGCTCAATGCTCTCAAGGACATATTCAATGCATTCGCCTTCGACATACTGGGGCTGCGCCGCGAAGCATCTTCGAACCAGGAACGCGAACAAGCCTATGCCGCTGCCGTTGACCTACTGCTCGAGACACGCCAGAAGGCAAAGGCAGCCAAAGACTGGGCCACCAGCGACCGCATACGCGACGAACTCTCACGGCTAGGCTTCGAAGTGAAAGACACCCGCGACGGAGCAAACTGGAAACTAAACAAATAACACATTCCGGCCGCTCTAACGGAAAATATACGTAATTTTGCGGGCGAAAACAAAACAGACATTATTAAGGCATAACAATTATGGCAAAGAAAGCACTACTGATGATTCTCGACGGATGGGGAATCGGCAACCACGACAAAAGCGACGTAATCTACAGCACCCCAACCCCGGCGCTCGACCGCATCAACGCAATATATCCGCACTCGCAGCTTCTGGCCTGCGGCGAAAATGTAGGTCTTCCCGACGGCCAGATGGGAAACTCCGAAGTGGGGCATCTCAATATCGGCGCAGGAAGAGTGGTATACCAGGACCTTGTAAAAATCAACCGCGCCATTGCCGACGGCAGCATAACCCGCAACGCCGAAGTGGCAGCAGCATTCGACTATGCCAGCCGCACAGGCAAGAGCCTCCACATCATTGGACTCACATCGACAGGCGGCGTGCATTCCGAACTGTCGCACATATTGGCTTTCCTCAACATAGCCAAGCAGCGCTCGCTCGAAAACGTATACGTGCACTGCTTCCTTGACGGCCGTGACACCGACCCCCGCAGCGGCAAGCAGTTCGTGAAAACCGTAATCGACCATTGCGCCGAGACCACGGGAAGCGTAGCTTCGGTAATAGGGCGTTTCTACGCCATGGACCGCGACAACCGCTGGAACCGCGTAAAAGTGGCATACGACCAGCTTGTGCATGGCAAGGGAAAGGCCGTTGACGATCTCGTTGAGGCTATCCAGGGCTGCTACGACAGCGACACCCCCGAGCACAAGGACACCGACGAATTCATGGAACCGCTGGTGAACGCCAATGTAGACGGACGCATCAAGCAAGGCGATGTGGTGATATTCGTAAACTACCGCAACGACCGCGCACGCGAAATCACATCGGTGCTCACGCAGAAAGACATGCCCGAAGAAGGCATGACCACAATTCCCGACCTTCAGTATTACTGCATGACTCCCTACGATGCCGACTTCAAGGGCATACACGTGCTCTTCCCGAAAGAGAATGTGCAGAACACCCTCGGAGCATACCTCAGTTCGAAGGGACTGCGCCAGCTGCACACGGCCGAAACCGAGAAATACGCCCATGTAACGTTCTTCTTCAACGGCGGGCGCGAAGAAGCCTTCGAAGGCGAAGACCGCACGCTCGTTCCCTCGCCCAAAGTGGCAACCTACGACCTGAAGCCCGAAATGAGCGCATTTGAAGTCAAGGACAAACTGGTGGCATCGATAAACGAAAAGGCTTACGACTTTATCGTGGTGAACTTCGCCAACGGTGACATGGTGGGGCACACCGGCGTATACAGCGCAATAGAAAAGGCCGTGACCGCAGTAGACACCTGTGTGGGCGAAGTGGTGGAAGCCGCCAATGCCGCAGGATACGAAACCATCATAATAGCCGACCACGGCAATGCCGACTATGCAGTAAACCCCGACGGCACACCCAACACGCAGCACTCGCTCAACCCCGTTCCGTTCATCTACATCAGCGAAAACAAGAATGCCAAGGTAGAGCCGGGAATACTTGCCGACGTGGCGCCGAGCATACTCCACATCATGCAACTGCCGCAGCCCGAAGAAATGACAGGCCACAGCCTTATAACAGACTAGCAGAAAACCGCATATCGCCGAAACACAAGGTGCACTGCCATCCGCGCGGTGCACCTTGTTTGGAAGAATACCCGCCCGTGAATACGCGGTTACAACTATTTTCGTATCTTTGCCCAAAACATTATTCACCGCTCCCCCAACCCGCAAAAGACAATGGCACGACACTACCTGCTGTTTGCATCGCTCAACTACGCCTATTCAATACTCCGCCCGCTGGAGCAGGAGATACTGCGGCGAGGCGACGAAGCGGTGTGGTTCATAGAGCACGGATGCGATGACCTGCTCGCCGCCGGCGAGCACAGGCTCCACACTTTCGACGAAGTGAAGGCCTACAACCCCATCGCCATTTTCGCGCCGGGCAATTACATATACGACTTCTTCCCTGGCGTGAAAGTGGCAGTGTTCCACGGCTACCCCATGCGAAAGCGCATCGAGAAAATCGATGACCATTTCACCATACGCAATTGGTTTGACATCTACTGCACCCAAGGCCCGTCGAGCACACCTTATTTCAAGCAGCTTGAAGCACGCCATCGCTTTTTCAAGGTCTACGAAACCGGATGGTGCAAGGTCGACGCCTTTTATTCACCTTCGCTGCCACCCGAACCGCGGCGCGAGGTGCCCACGGTGCTCTACTCGCCTACATTCTCGCGCGGCATCACCTCGGCATGGGCGCTGCGCAGCACCATCGACCGCCTGGCAACCGAAAAACCATGGCACTGGATAATCACCTTCCATCCCAAGCTCAACGACGCGCAGCTGACTGAAGACTACCGGCAGATAGCCGTCCGCCACCCCAACGTGGAATTCCGCCGAATGAACAAGGGGCTTGAAACATTCCGCGAAAGCGATGTGATGCTTTGCGACAGCTCGTCTATAACCGTGGAATACATGCTGCTCGACAAACCCGTGGTCACCTACCGCAACACACACCCCGGGCCCCATCTCCTCGACGTAACCGACACGGCGCTCGTGGGCCCGGCCATCGAGCGCGCCCTCGCCCGCCCCGAAGAGCTCATGCACGCCATACGCCAGTACACCGCCCAGCACGAAGCCCACCGCGACGGCCGCAACTCGGCGCGCGTGCTCGACGCCGTAGACGACTACATCGAAAACTACAAAGGCAAAATACCGCGCAAGCCACTCAACCTGCTGAGGAAGCTGAAACTACGCTGGCATCTGAAAAAATTCATTATATGACAGACCCCACAGTAACCATGACGCGCACGGCAGCGCTGGCGCTCGACGAAGCCATCGCCGAGCTTCGCCCCGACAGGGTATTCGTGCTCTACGACACCACCACCCTTGGCTTGTGCGCCCCGCTGCTTGCAAGCAGCGAAGAGCTGAAGCGCGCCGACACGATATCGATAGCCGCAACAGACACGAACAAGAATCTCGAAGCTCTCGCCTCGGTGTGGCAAGCCCTCTCAACAGGCGGAGCATCGCGCCACTCTCTGCTCGTAAATGTGGGCGGCGGCATGGTAACCGATCTGGGAGGATTCGCCGCTTCCACATTCAAGCGCGGCATAGCCTACATCAACATCCCCACCACCCTGCTGGCCATGGTGGACGCATCGGTGGGAGGCAAGACGGCCATAAACTTCAACGGACTGAAAAACGAAATAGGCGCGTTCAACGCCCCTCGCCGCGTGATAGTCGACATGCAGTTCCTGCGCACGCTCGGCAGCAACAACCTGCTTTCGGGCTATGCCGAAATGATAAAGCACGGGCTTATAAGCAGCACGACCAACTGGGCACAGCTCATGAACTTCAAGTTCAACGACAGCGACATTGCTGAACTTCACGACATGGTTGCCACGAGCATTGACATCAAGGCCGCGGTAGTGAAGCAGGACCCCCACGAGCGCGGCCTGCGCAAGGCGCTGAACGTGGGCCACACCGCAGGGCATGCCCTCGAAAGCCTCGCCCTCGCCACAAGGCATCCCGTGCTCCACGGATACGCCGTGGCATGGGGCATGGTGTGCGAACTTTTCCTAAGCCGCACAAAAAAAAACTTCCCCACGGCGCAAATGCAGCAGACCATAGGCTATATACGCGAAAACTACGGCGCAATGACCTACAACTGCCACGACTACCCGCGGCTCTTCGAACTCATGTGCCACGACAAGAAGAATGAAGGCGGAAACGTAAACTTCACCCTGCTTTCGGGAATAGGAAAAATCGAACTCGACTGTACGGCATCGAAAGACGAGATATACGCCATGCTCGACTTCTACCGCGACGCCATGGACTGAACACCCCCAAAACACTAAAAACCATGCTTACCGAAGAACTCTACAAACTCTATCTGAAGCACCCCACAATTACCACCGACAGCCGCACCTGCACCCCCGGTTCGATATTCTTCGCCCTGCACGGCGACAGTTTCGATGGCAATGTATATGCATCGCAGGCCATAGCCCGAGGCTGCGCCTACGCCGTAATCGACCGCCCCGAGTTCGCACCCAAAGGCGACAGCCGCTACATCAAGGTAACCGACGCCCTGCGCACGCTGCAGGACCTGGCCCACCTCCACCGGCAGCGCATGGGACTGACAGTGCTGCAAATCACCGGCACCAACGGCAAGACCACCACAAAGGAACTCGTGGCCGCCGTGCTCGCACGCAAATACAGAGTGCTCCACACAGAAGGCAATTACAACAACCACATAGGAGTGCCGCTCACCCTGCTGCGCCTCACCCCTGCCCACGAAATAGCCGTAGTGGAAACGGGAGCCAACCACCGAGGTGAAATAGCGCTGCTCACCAGCATAGCCGCCCCCAACTACGGCATAGTGACCAACGTGGGCCGCGCACACCTCGAAGGCTTCGGGTCGTTTCAGGGCGTGGTGAAGACTAAAGCCGAACTCTACGAATACTTGCGCGCCACCGAAGGACGCACATTCATCAACGCCGACAGCCCTGTGCTGCAAGGCGCGGCACAGGGCATAGAAGCCGTTAGCTACGGCACACTCGCCGCACGGCATCCCGACATCGAGGGGAAAGTAGTCAACTGCCAGCCCATGCTCACCTTCGCATGGAAAACACCCGACGGGCCATGGCACACCGTGGACACACAACTCATAGGCGACTACAACATACACAACCTCTTGGCCGCAGTGGCCGTGGGACGGAAATTCCGCGTCGACGACGACGACATCTGCCGGGCTCTCGCCGACTACTCCCCAGCCATGGGGCGCTCGCAGCTGATGCAGACTGCCCGCAACACGCTGATAGTGGATGCCTACAACGCCAACCCTACAAGCATGCATGCCGCACTGCAGAACTTCGCCGCACTGCAGGCAGCCAACAAAATGGTAATTCTTGGCGAAATGCGCGAACTGGGCACAGAAAGCGAAAACGAGCACCTCAACCTGCTCAACGCCGTGCGACGCGCCGGCTTCGCCAAAGTGTGGCTCATAGGAGAAGCCTTCGAAAAACTTCACCCCGAATTCCCCACCTTCCACAACGCACACGAAGCATTGGCACAACTGCAACAAAACCCTCTGCAGGGATACACCATACTTATAAAGGGAAGCAATAGCAACCAACTTTACCTACTGGCACAAGAACAGGCACTGTAAACTCGAACACTAACAAAAGAGGGGGAGGGAGGCTGAATTATACCACTATTATGCCGCAAAAAGTGAGTTTCGCTGCTGCTTCGCACATTTTTCGGTCTTTTTCCTACCCATTCGAAAGGAAAAAGACCGAAAAAATTTACATATACCCAATATCTTCACTCCAAACATAGCAATAGCCTGCATTATTTCAGTTTAAACGCAAAAATACCCACAAACAGGTATCACCACAAAATCAAAAGCAGGTAACTTTGCACCAAAATTTACAACAGCAACATCGATATGGGAAGTAGAATTTCACAACTAAACATAAGACTAGCCCTGGCAATTGCCGCAGTTTTCGCATCGCTTGTCGCCGTTCCCGTCTCGGCACAAATCGGCGCCACGACAAAACTCGAAGGAACTGTAACCGACAACTACGGCAAGCCTGTGGAAGTGGCAACGGTGATCCTCAACAGTTCTCTTTTCACCCTTACCGATGAGAAAGGTCGTTTCACGTTTCCGAATGCTCCGGTAGGCGAAATCGACTACTACGTGTCGTGCCTGGGCTGCAAGGAAGTGCGCGGTAAAGCCAGCATCAAGGCAGCCGGGGCCGGGAAACTGGAAATAAAGATGGAGCGCCTCTCACTGGCGCTAAAGGGCGTAACGGTTACAGCACAGCAGCAAGCCATGGGGTCGAAATCAATAATCGACCAGGATGCCGTGCGCCACATACAGCCCAAAAGCCTTGCCGATATGCTGCAACTGCTTCCCGGAGCGCTCACCGTAAATCCCACGCTCAACAATCTTGCGCAAGCCAATGTGCGCGAAATCGACGGCAACGACAACAATGCCCTCGGCACTGCCATCATTCTCGACGGCACCCCGTTGAGCAACGATGCCAACCTTCAGGCCATTGCCCCTACACGCGACGAAACGGATGCCAGTGCATATTCCGACGGCGCCAACAATCAGACAACACCCGGCCGGGGCGTGGACCTTCGCACCATCTCGGCCGACAACATCGAGACCGTGGAAGTGATACGCGGCATTCCGTCGGTGGAATACGGCAATCTGACAGCGGGAGCTATGATAGTAAAGACAAAAGCCGGACGAAGCCCGCTCGAAGCAAAGTTCAAGGCCGACCCGTTCTCGAAATTGGCATACGCCGGCAAAGGCTTCAATCTGGGCACCGGAACAATGAACGTGGGCGTCGATTGGTCGCAGTCGTACAGCGACACACGCCGCAAATACATGGGATACGACCGCATCACCGCCACCATAGGCTACAGCAACGTATTCGGCAAAAGCAGCGGGCGCCCGGTAACGTTCAATATCAACGGCTCTTTCTACAACAACGTGAACAACTATAAGTACGACAAGCAAATGAGCGAACTGGGGCTGACCTACAAAAACAAGAATACCGGCGGACGGCTCGCCGTACACGGGCACGCACAAACAGGCGGATGGCTCACGGGCATCGACTACGACCTCTCGGCACAACTTTCGCGCACCTACGACACCCATCACGACCGCATATCCAGCCCCGACGGAGTAATCTCGGGCAGCATGGAAACCGGCGAGCACCTTGCCAATATGGTAACCAGCGTATACTACGCCGACTATAGCATAGAAGGCATACCGCTCAACATTTTCGGACAGCTGAAAGCCAACAAATACATACAGCTCGGGAAGAAAGGCTACACTAATGCCAAAGCCGGCATTGAATACCGTTTGGACGATAACCTGGGCGACGGTCTGAAATTTGACCTCAACCGTCCGCCCAAAGCCGGAGAGGCACAGTCGTACCGTCCGCGCAAGTTCAGCGACATTCCTGCGCTCAACAACCTTTCGGTATTCTTCAACGATGTTTCGTCGCTCAACATCGGCGCCACCAACCTGCAGTTTGATGCCGGCGTGCGCCTCACCAACCTCTTCCTCGACAAAGAAAAATCGAAACGCGGCGACATATTCGTAGCAGAACCGCGCGTAAACACCGAATTCGCCTTCCTTACGAAGAAAAACAACAATGTGTTCGACAAACTGAGCATAAGCGGTGGCTTCGGCATCTCAAACAAAATGCCAACGCTGCTCTACCTCTACCCCGACAAAGCCTATTTCGACAACGTAAGCGTCAGCGCCATAGGAACAGACGATTCGCGCCTCGCCGTAATGACCACGCGCGTAGTCGACAATACACAAAACCCTGGCCTTAAGCCGGCACGCAGTACAAAATGGGAAATAGGGCTCAACGCCCGTATAGGCAAAATGAAAGGCTACGTCAACTTCTTCAGCGAGCGCCACCGCAACGAGTTCGGTTTCAGTTCGCAATTCATAGCCCTCAACTATACACGCTACGAGGTGCCAGGCGGGGCATCAAACCTTGCATATACAGGAAAAGACGTGACATACAACTACAATGGAGCACAGATGGCGGCAACCACCTCGCAGCAAAACGAAATAACCACATGGAGCCGCCCAGCCAATACCACCAGCACCGACAAGCACGGCATAGAATACTCATGGGACTTCGGCACATGGCAGGCAATCCGTACCTCACTGGTAGTCGACGGTGCTTGGTTCCACATCAAGCGGAAAAGAGCCACAACAAGTCTCAGCTACATCAACTACAACTACGACTATATCCCAATGCTGCCTGCCGGAAATGGAACAATAAGCGACCGCGTAAACACCAACTTCCGCTTCATAACCCACATACCGGCAGTCAATATGGTGTTCACAACCACTATGCAGGTTGTGTGGTATGAAAACCAACGCAGCATCTACGAAAACAACTCCGGCACAAAACTGTATCACATATCTGCCAACGGAACACGCTACATAGTTTCGCCACTCGGGTTCTACAACCGACAAGGCGAATGGACTGACTGGCAGCCTGAATTCGAAAACAATGCCAACTACTATCTACTCAACGGACGCTATCTGCTCTACGCCTTCAAAAGTGACAGAATAAAGCCTTGGGCTCTGTTCAATTTCCGACTCACAAAAGAACTCGGAAAAATCGCTGAAGTTTCGTTCATGGCCAACAATTTCCTAAACCTCAAGAAATATCACACCAATAAAAACACTCTCAGCAAACAATCCCTCTATCCCGACATGTATTTCGGTGCCGAACTCAAAATGAAATTCTGAACGGCACTACATATATCAAGCATACAATTAATCAACTTCAATAAACTAAAAGCAAAATGAAAATCATCAACAAACTTTTCGCAGCATCGCTGTTCATCAGCGCAGGAGTGGCTTTCTCTTCCTGCAGTTCCGACGACAACGGATTGAAGTCGTATCCTGTAACCGTTACCCTCAACCTCGGCGACGATCTTCAGATTGACAACATTTCCGACCTCACGGTAATTGCCAAGAGCGACAAGGGAACTTCCGACACCGTAAAGGCAAGCAGCAACCAGGTTTCGTTCGTACTCAAGCAAGGCACCTACGACTTCTCGGTAAGCGGCAAAGTGAAAGACGAAGCCACCGCATCGGTGAGCGGCTTCACAAAGGCTAACGTTTACAACGAAACAAACGTTACCATCGACCTCAGCAAAGTCAACAAGTCGTCGCTCATATTCAAGACTCTCTTCCACGCCGGAAGCAAACTCTACTATGTATACGACTCGTATTTCGAGATTGTAAACAACAGCGACGAAGTGCAGTATCTCGACAACCTTATCATTGCTACGGCACTCGGTGGCCAGACCACCCAGAACGCTTGGCAGGCAGCCGACATCACCGACCTCTACCCGATGTGCAACGGCTCAGTTGTAGCCTTCCCCGGCAACGGCACCGACCATCCCCTTCAGCCGGGCGAAAGCGTGAAGATTGCAAGCGACGCCGTAAACCATAAGAGCGCCGACTATGCCGACAACGATGCATGCCCCGACCTCAGCGATGCCGATTGGGAAGTTTATCTCAGTTTCCACTCTGCAGAAGTTGACAACCCCGCCCCAAACCTCACTCCTATCTTCACAAACAACAAGTACATGAAGATATTCGGTTTCGGTGTAAGTTCTATCGCATACGCACTTGTAAAACTTCCCGAAGGAATGACTCCCGAACAGTTTGTTGCCGACAAGAGCAACATCCAGACTACTCCGGGAACAACATCCTCGATGGAATATCTGATGATTCCTTCGAAGTACATTCTCGATGCAGTTGACGTATGGAGCAACAGCGCAAGCGAGCACTACGGATTCTTCCTGCCGAAAGACGACAAGCAGGGTGTGCTCTGCAGCCAGATGTACAGCGGAGGCTGCGAACGCCGCAAGGTTTCAAGCACCGATGCAAACGGCCGCAAGTATTACCAGGACACCAACTGCTCGGCTGACGACTTTCTCACCGACCAGTCTTTCGTAGAGGAATAACATCATAACTATTACACACAAAGGGGCGGCAACAACCGCCGCCCCTTTTTTACAAATCCATCACAACAACCCCAAAAGACTACCGAAATGAGAAAAGTTTTCTTCTTTATCACACTGCTTGCCGTTTCAACACACATTGAAGCCACAGCCGCCGACAGCGACAACATACGCTACGACCGTCTGAACTACAAAGAACTGAACTTTCTCAACAATATATTCTACGAAAGCAACAACCCGGCGAAGCTTACGTTCAACAAAGTCCAAACACTGGCCGACATAACCCTCAACACACATTTCGAACGCGGAGCTTTCCGCGCAGTAAACGCATCAGGAAAACACGATGACTTCAGCCTTGATATTTCCGGACTCAAACAAATAGGAAAATTCAGTTTGTCGGGAAATATCAAGTACCTCAACAGCAAGGACTACGGCCACAAATGGACAAATGCCTACATGACCACGTCTGAAAATCCGTTTGTCATAGGCGACTCAATAAGCAGCAACGTCCATACCGAGGAGTTCTCGCTACACATGGGCTCGTCCTACCGCTTCAGCGACAAACTAGTCGGCGCACTGCAACTCAAATACACTACAGGAAGCCTTTCCGACCAACAAGACCCTCGTCCCAAGACCAACTCAATGCATTTTCTGGTAAGTCCAGGCGCCTGGTACAAACTTTCGGACAATCACAGCGTGGGACTATCTGCCGACATTGACGTCTACAATTCTACAATCGACTATACCATGGTCAACAGCCTTGAAACCTACATATACTTCCTAATGAAAGGCATGGGCGACAACCATCAGTTCAGCACCCATGAGTTCTACAGCTACCATCGTGACTACAAAGGTCTGCGACTCGGCTTAAACGCACAGTGGAACGCAAAATTTGCAGGAATCGACAATCTGCTGGAAGCAGGTTTCAACACCAACACTGAAAATGCTAAAGACGGCGGCTCAAGCTACACCTTCAAAGGAGGTGACTACAGCGACATAAAACTGTCATTCAACGACCGGGCATCGTTTGGCAACAACGACCTGCGCCACAACATTATGCTCGGAGCAAGCCTCAAAAGCGGGAAAGGATACTGGTA
>CAVFSQ010000021.1:0-13247 GCA_963625145.1 Bacteroidaceae bacterium
TGCAACACAGTTCGCGGATGGGTTTCGGGGAGATACCCCGATGAGCTTACGCAGGCTATCTCTTCCTTAAGCATTTTTTAGAATATGTGTACACTTCATCGGCTATGCGTAGAGAGTTTTTCTTATATGCGTAGAGAATTTTTCTGCTGTGCGCAAAGAAATTTTCCTCTATGCACATTCAAGTTTTAGCCGATAGTAATAATAAAATCGGGCTGTCAAACTCTTGGCCCGACAGTCCGATTATCGTGTTGTTTTTCCCTTTACCTATTCCACAATCAGCAGTCCGCCATTGGGCTGTATGGTGACCTTGGCCTGCCCTTTGGCGTTTATCTTGAGTTTCTGCATTTGCGGCTGCGGCAGCGAAGCGCCTTTTGCTGGGCGGTCGTTGTAGCAGGTAGTTTGATGGCCGGCGAGCATCGGCAGGTCGAGGGTGAGTTTCATTTCCTGCTTGGTGGCATTGAGGCCGGCAACGTACCATTTGTCACCCTTGCGACGTGCCACGATGAAATATTTGCCGGGGTAGCCGTCAATGAAACGTGTTTCGTCCCAGCCGGTGGGAATCTGTTTCAGCAAGTCCAGTTCCCAGGCTTTGAGTTCCTGTAGGTTGTTGGGCATCAAGGCCACGCACTGCACGGCGCTTTGCGTGAAATAGGCTGCAGCTATCTCAAGCATGTCGGATGTGAGGCGCGGATGACGCGATTTGTTGTCGCGCGAGAAGTAGCGGTTGAGCATTGTGCCGCCGTAGTCCATAGCTGCCACGGCGTTGCGGGTGAAGGCGAAAGTGGAGAGTTCCGATGCTTCGTTCTGCGAGCTTTCTTCGGTGAAGTACACATTTTCGGAGGCGCGCACGCTTTCCGATGCTATAAAGTTGGGATACATGCGCTCCCAGCCGCGGGGCAGGGTGCAGCCGTGGAATATCACAAAGATGCCATAGTCGTTGGCATCGTGGAGTATATCTTCGTAAAGCTGCATGGTTTCCTGCTTGTCGCCCCCGAAGAAGTCTACTTTTATGCCGGCAATGCCCGTGTCGTGCAGCCACTTCATTTCCTTGCGGCGTGCAGCAACGGTGTGCATGCAGTTGCGCGGAGTTTGCGGCGCATCGTTCCAGTAGCCGTTTGAGTTGTACCAGAGTATGAGTTTCACGCCCTTGGCTGCGGCGTATTTGCTGAGCTCGGCCATGCGTTCACGCCCTATTAGTTTGTCATCGTCCCAGTTGGCATCGATAAGGCTGTATTCGTAGCCCATTTCGGCAGCAAGGTCGATGAACGTCTTTTGGTCGGCGTAGTTGATAGAGGCGTCTTGCCATATTATCCAGCTCCATACATAGCGTCCGGGGTTGTACTCTTGCGAAGCTTCGAACTTTGGGCGCACCACGTCGAAAGGAATGGTGGTCTCAACTATGGGGCGCAGCGTTGTGCCGAGGGTGATAGTGCGCCATGGGGTGGAGCCAGGCAGCGAAATGGCGCTCGCCGATGAGCCCATGCCGCTGTTCTGTAGCGGTGAGGGGAATTTCACCGTGTAGCCCTGCCCTGCAACGTATTCTGACAATTGGCAACCGGCATAACTGCCGTCGCTGCCTGTTTCACTCAGCAGCAGCCAGCCGTCGCTGCCCAATCTGAAGAGAGCGGGGAAGGCAAAGCCCTCACCGTCTTTCGACTTTGCGGTGAGCGGTGCATCGAGCGAGTAGTGCTCTTCACCTGCTGGCCATGTACGACACCACCCCGAGCCGCCTTTGCTCTGCGGCATTATGAAAGCTGTGGCGGTGGAGGGTAGATTGTAGGATGTAGCCTCGCTGTCGATGCGTAGGCTGTACCATCCGCCGAGTGTGGGGAATGAGTAGCGGAATGCAATGTCGTTGTTCGAAACGTTGAACGTCACTGTCATGGTCTGCCCGTCGGCATTGGTGAAGTTCAATGTAGCTTGGTTGGCCACGTAGTGCGACTGCGAGCATTTTGTGCGCGACATGGTGTAGCTTTCGTCGATGTTCGATTTGCCTGCATCGGCTAGCTTCAGACCCGAAGCGAAGTTGCCGGCGTTGGTGGTCATGCCAAGATGCGATTCATTGAGAAACTGGTGACCTTCGTAGGTCACGGAATAGTTGGCCGTGCCTCCGATGTCGTTTACTTCTACTACGACTTTGCCGTCGGGCGAAGTAACTTTTACGTCGGTGGCATGCAATGCGCCGGGAAGCACGAATGCTAGTGCTGCTGCAATAGTTTTTGTTTTCATTTTTCTATGTTTAAATGTTTGTATTCATGTGCTAGAAGGGGTAGCCTATGGCGAAATGCAGTGAGAGTCCGTCGGTGAACTTCTCGATGTTGTAGTAGCCGCTGCGCGATGTTTCGTAGGGCGCATGAAGGGCTACGCCAAGGTCGAGGCGCAGAACGAGGAATTCCATGTCGTAGCGCAGTCCGGCACCCGTGCCGAGAGCTATGGAGTTGAGGAAATCCGAGCCGTTGATGCGGCCACCGGGGCGTTTCTCGTCGCGGCGCATCAGCCAGATATTGCCGGCATCGAGGAACGTGGCGCCGTAGAGCGAACCGAACAGTTTGAAGCGGAGTTCGGCATTGGCTTCAAGCTTTATGTCGCCCGTCTGGTCAATGTAGGAGTATTTCGATTCGTCGGAATGGAAGCGCCCGGGACCGATGGAGCGCACGGTGAATGCTCTGACAGAGTTGGCGCCTCCCGAACTGAACTGCTCGCTGTAGGGGGCTACGGTGCTGTTGCCGTAGGAGTATATCATGCCGGCATAGAAGCGTGTGGCGAATGTGAACGTGGGGTTTATGGTAAACGTCTTGTGAACCTCTGTAGTGAGCTTCAGAAACTGTGCGAAAGGGTTGCCCATAAGGCTCTTGTCCTGCTCGTTGAAGCGGCGTCCGCTAAGAGCGTATATGCCCGACACCAGGTTTCCTGATTCCTTTATAGTAGTTTGCCACCACACAGGGTTTACGGCCTTGCGAGAGGAACTGTAGGTGAGGCTATAGCTCACGGCGGGGATGAATTGGTTACGCATACTTACGAAAAGCGCCGGGTTTGCGTTCATCACCGAATCGAATGTTGCCGACTTGCGGAAGATGCGGTTGTAGTCGAGCGAGAAAATCGATAGGCTATGGGTTATGTGGCGCGAAGGCCGCCAGTTGTAGGTCATATCGAGCCCCCACTTGGCCATGTTAAAGTAGCCCGAACGATTGGTCCAGTCGCTGCTGAGCGAGAATTTAGTCGACGAAGGGTAGAACATGCGGCTATTGTCAATCCACGGCATGAACAGCGTGGGGAACTCTACGCCAATGGCACCGCCCAACTCATAGGAGTTCAGCAGGTCACTGCGCCCCGTGCGCCGCGTCTTGGTTTCCCATTCATATGAACCGTAGAGCTTGAAACTCAGTTTTTCGGCCGAACGGAATGCGTTGCGCTTCGAAATCTCGAACGAAGCGCCCGGACCAACTTGGTCGTTGCTCTTGGCGGTGACGTTCATGTTGAACTCGGTTTCGTAGGGCTTGTCGAGAGTGGCATAGATGTAGACATCGAGACTGTCGCCCGTTGAGGCTGAGTCGCGGGGCATGTAGTTCATGTCAATGGAACTGAAGATGCCAAGATTGCTCAACTTCGAGGTGGTGAAACTTTGCTCGCGGTAGCTGTAGTAGCCGCCGCGCCGCGAGAACACGTTGTGTTTCCACGCTCCCGAATGGAGCGGAATGCGTCGGCCAGGGTAGAAAAACTCGAAGTCGTCGCGCACCACATGCTTTACGGCCGTATCGCCCGGGAATGTGTTTATATAGACGTATTTTTTGCCGTAGTACCATTTTCGCCGGGCCTTGGTGGGAATGTTGGCGGCCGGTTGAATGCGCATCTGAACCTTGCCTTCTACGGCGAAAGTATCGGCCGAAAACGTGGTATAGTCGCTATTATAATAGTAGTAGCCGTTGTTGCGGAAAAGGTCACGCAGACGTGTCTTCTCTTCACTTATCTTCGAGGCGCTGAATTGGTCGCCTCTGTGGAGCAGTCGGTTGGGCCATTCGCGTGGACTGCGTATAAGCGAGTCGGCAGTTGGCGAGTAGCCAAGGTAGGCTATGGAGTCGAAGCGGAAAACCTCGCGGGGAGTAACGTAGTATTTCACTTTGGCCTTACGGCCTCCGGCATAGGGCAGCACTTCGTAGTCTACCGAGCCGTGGAAGTAGCCATAGTTGTGCAGGGTGTTGGTTGCAACGCGGGCACGGAGCTCGGGATTTACCATCGACACGTATTTTGGCTTTTGCGAGAAATTTTTGAAAATCCATTTCCCTAAAGTGCTTTTTGAATTTGCGAAAGCATTGTAGAACCATAGTCCGATGGGAAATGGATGGCGTAACGACGAACTGCCGAAGAGCGAGGCGTTTGGTGGATAGGCCAGCACTCCGTCAACTTCTTCGTAGGCGTTTTCCCAAGCTTCGCGGTCGGCATCGCGCCGTTCTTTTTCGCTTAGCGTGTCATTGACGGATGCTGCTGTATCGAGGAGCTCGCCAAGTTTTGCGCCGCTATGCGAATTAAGCAAATCGCGTGCAGTGCGGGCGGCGTCGGCAATGGACTTGATGATGCCTGCCGAGTCGGTGTCGGAAATGGCGCTTTTGCCCACCCCCTTGTAGTCAGTGGCCTTGAGCCCGGTATACAACTGCTCGCCATCGGGGAGACCTGAAGTTGTGGAACATGATGTCATGAACCAGACTGCAGCCATCAGGCTAAGAACAACTGCAGTGCGGTTGCGCCAGCTATGTGTCGTGGAAATGTTGCTTGGATTTCTCATTTGTCGTTGTCTGCATTCTGCGGGGTGGAGCCTTCGTCGCGTTTGGCTTCGGCGGCGGCTTTCTTGCTTTTTTGTTTCTTGCTTTTCTTACTTTTCTGCTTCTTGACAGTTGATGATGCGGTTCCGGAAGAGTCGCTGTTCTTTTTCCAGAACGAGAAAATCTCGCCAAACCTTTCAACCTTGCGTCTCAGCACAAGTCCGGCGCCCGTTTCGGTAATCTGTCCTTCGAGCGGGTCTTGCGAATTGTGGTCGTAGAAGAGCTTTACGTAGCGCTTTGCACTGTTGTCGATGCGGTATTCCACTGAAATGTTGTCGATGAAACTGCTGGCATCGTTGCGTGCATCATCGCCTGTCGACACATGACCGCCTATTATGATGTTCACACGGTTGCCCCAGAATTTCTTTGCGAAGCGGAACGAGTAGTCGGTGTTTGCGGCGCCTGTTGACGAAGTGCCGTCTTCCACGCTCACACTGAGGTCTACCGACTTGAGTGCCTTGCCGGCTATCTGCTGCACTTGGTTTTGTAGGAAGGCATTGAAGGCGCTGCTCGTGGAAAGTCCGCTCGAAGTGTTGCTCTCTTCGAGGTAAAGTCCCGTGGCAAGCATCGATATTGCAAGTTTGTTTTTCTGTTCTGCCGACATTGAGGCAAGCTGGTTCTGCACCGTTTGGTCGTCGGGGGCTTCGATGGTAAATTCCAGTCCCATGCGGTTCAAGGGTTGCGTCAGCTTCAAGCCCACATCGAAGTTCACCGACCGCGGATTGTTGTCGTCGTTAACCGAAGCCTTAACCCTTTCGGTGGCAGCAATGTTGAGCGTGGGGTTCATCGGTTCGCCTGTGAATTCAATGTAACTGCCTTCGGTGAGGTAGAAGGTGCGGAGGGGAATAACCGGCAGTGCATATTTCATCTCGCCACTGTTCATTGTGTAGCGCCCTGTGAGCGACATATCGCCCGAGGGAGTGTATTTCAGTGTGAGGTCTCCGCCGCCTTCAACATCGATGTAGCTTTGGTCGTCGTCGTTGATGTCGCAGTGGAGATGGGCGGCATCGCTTATATTTACCGATAGCAGCATGGTTACGCCGCCGGCTTCTTCTTTTGTGATTTGGGTGGATGCCGTGTCGCTGAAATCTACGAAGTTTACAAGGGAATTGAGGTCGCCTTCGGCCGAAAGCGGACTTTCTTTCAGCACATAGGTTACATCGGTGTTAGAAAGCACGTTTAGGTTTCCGTATACCATAAGGTTGCTGAGCGTACCTTTTACAATGGCATTGATATCGGAGTACACGGTGCCGAAAACTTCCGACTTGGCAGTCTGCTTGGAATTTATCAGTTTGAAGTTTTGCGCTTTGACACTGATGCCGAGATTCACATTGTCGAGGTCGCTGAAGTCTATGGTGCCGTCGACGACAAGCGGATTGTTGCCCGCCGAGTAGAAGTTGAGCGTATCAAGATGCAGTACGCTGTTACGGGCGAAAGCCGAATCGTTTCCGATGAGCATGTTGAAACCGTAGATGTCGGAGTATACTCTTACCGAATCAAGCAGCATGCTGCCGCCCAGAATAGGTTCGGAAGGAGTTCCGGTAAGGTCGAGGTCGCCTCCCAGGTATCCGCCGAGACTCAGCATGTCGCCGGTAAAGGCGTTGAGCATGTCGGCCGGGAAGCGCGTGAGCTGCAGACAGGCATTGAGGGAGTCGGTACGCCCATGGTATGTACCGTCGATGGTGGCCACTTCTTCGTTGTTGCGTGTCACGAGCGAATTGATGTAGTGGGCTTCGGTTGCAGGCATGGGGAAATAGGTTCCTTCAAGCCCAATGTCGCCCAATGTCGCTCCTTCGTATTTCATTCCCGCGATGTCGATGTCGTAGGCTGCGGTGAGCTTTTCCTCTTCCTTGACGATGTGTATATCGCCCGACATGAATCCGGCAATAACAGGCATGAAGGGAATGGAGGTGGTAAGTTCTTCCATGTTTACCTTGTTTACGCTCAAGGTGATGTCGCTGATACTGTCGGTGCGGTTGCCGTAGAGTTTCAGACCTGTGCCGTCGTCGGCAAGAAGGTCGATGTCGGAAAGTATGGTGTTGTCGTCGAGAAGTGTGAAATAGTTGTTTTTGTTTACTTTGAATTTGCGGAAGGCTATTACGGTTTTCTCAGGGTATATGCTCACAGTAGTGCCGCTGTCGGTCAGCATGGCTCTGAGTCCTAGGTTCATTCCTTCGCGTCCTTTCTTGTCCTTGTACAGAACTTCCACGCCGGCACCATCGTTGTACAGATATCCGTTGAGGCTTGCGGTGAAGATATAAGGATTGCGTTTACTAGCGTTGTGTACAAATCCGTTGAAGCGCAGTCCGGTAGTGTCCTGAAACAGTTTCAAGTTTACGGTGTCGAGCAAAAGTGCTCCCGTATTGAGACTGTGTATGTAGCCAGTGCCGTCGATACCTTCGTTGGGGCTGCATCGCAAACCAAGATAAAGTTGCTCGAACGAATAGCCTTGGTGTATTCTGAGGAAATTGCTGAGCGGATTGTCTTTGCCCGCGTCAATCATAAGGTCGGCTTTGGGAAGCATGTGCCGCAGAGCTTCTTGATCGAGCCTGTTGTCACCGATTTGTTTTGTGAGCAGCGAAGCGAATTTCGCTGCCTGTGCCGATATCTCGGCAATGTTGCTGCGGCTTTGTGCTCTGATGTTTAGGTCGCCTGCCGAGACTTTCGCGTAAAGCGAGTCGCTGAGGTTGTCGAGTTTTACAAGCAGGTCTTTGGCGCGGTAGCTCTTTCCGCTGTCGGCATGGAACATTATGCTGTCGATTTTGGCCTCGATGCCGTAAACGCTCATGGTGTTGTCGGCGTAGAAACTTGCCGCGTTGTGGGTTGATATGCTTAGAGGCTTTTTGCTGCCCGTGAGTTTTTGGATGTCGATGCCCGAAACTGAGGCATTGAGGTTTCCTTTTACGTCTTTGCGGGTGAACTGTGCACTCAGTGTGCCATCGGCGTGAAGTAACTTGTTGTCGGCATCGAACTTCACGGTTCCAGCCCCTCCGCGAAGCAGGGCCGAAACCTTGGTGTTGCTCAGGTCGTAGTTGCCGATGCCGAATTTCGAAAAATTGGCTTTTGCTGCGACTTTCATGCTTTTCCCAAAGGGGTCGAAGCCTTGCCCCGAAGCGTTTATTTGTGAAGTGAGGTCGTGAAGTCCACTCCCTGTTACGATTTTCCCCAAGGGCAATTGCCTAGTGGCAATTTTTGCCGTGTAGGAATTGCTGCGGGTGTTGAAGGAGCCGTTGACATTCGCCGAGCCTTTACCCAAAAGAATTCTGGAGTTGGTGGAATAGCTGTCACCGCTGAACCTTACCGTTCCCGAAGCCGAAGAGCCATAGGGGATGCTGATGTTGCCGTCGATTCCCAAAGCTTTTGTCAGATAGGCGATGTTTTGGGTTTTCAGCGAGTAGCGGATGTTGCCGCTGCGGTTGGCTGAAGTTATGTCGGAAACAGTGCCGTCAACGTGCAGTCGGGCGGTTCCGGGAATGTTCACTTTGCCGTTCTCGACGCGTATGTTGCCTTTGGCGCCGCTAAGCGTGGCATTGATTGCAAACGACTTCTGCGGAATGAGATTTGCAGTTGCGGCGTCAAGGCCTCCGGAAATGGCCGAGAGTATGTCGCGGCGGTCGATGTTCCCGTCAACACGCAGTTTTATGCTGCCGCTGCCGCCGCGGCGCAAAGCGTCAAAAGCAAAGATTCCGGTGGCGTTAAGGGTGGAATAGGGAGTGCGGAAACTGAAGCCGCTTAGCTCGAGTTTTGTGGAATCAATATACAGTCCGCCGGCAAGATTCTTTATTGTAAGTCCGCTCTTTTCGTCTGCTCCAAAATTTGAAATGCGTGCCTTTACGGCGCCATTGTTGTAGCGGATGTTGTCAAGGTCAGCATTTAGATTCAGAACGGCAATATGATTGGGGTCAAGCTGCTTTACGCAGGCTTCGTAGGGAATGTCGTATTTCGCCCAAATGTCGCGTAACTTGACATGCGCCACGGAGTAGAGACTGTTTGCTAGGTCGAAACTTCCGTCTCTGACTTCTGCCAGGCCAATGCCTGCCGCTATGCGCATTGAGTCGCCCGGCATGCGGAGCTTTACTACCGTGGAAGATATGCTGAATTTCTTGAGCTTGATGCGCCACTCGGTAGGTTGCTTCGGGGTGGTGTCTTCCTGCGCGGTGTCGCTGAGAAGTACTGTGACGTCGGAATTTGCAAGGCATCCGCCGTCGATGTCTACAAGCGAATTTTTCAGGTCGATGTCGTGGCTGCGCACTTCGAGTTTTCCTACCTGGCCTTTTATCTGCGTGTCGCTTATGAAATCGGCGGTATTGATTTTGCTGTTGTAGATTTCCAATCCGTCGATATCGATGCGGCTTTTCAGCAGCGGCAAAAGGGCAACGTTCACCCTCACGCTGTGTGCGTCTACAAGGGTGTCGCCCTTTTGTGCGGCAAACGTGTTGATGAGCGCAAGGTCGAGGGGAAAGGCAAACCGCACCCTGCCGATGCACATCTGGATGCCGGTTTTCTCCGAGACGTAGCCGGTGACTTTGCGCACTGCGAAATTCTGCACGGGAGGTATGTAGAGCACCACTGCAAGAAGCAGGAAAAGTGCAATCACACCGCCTGCTGTCGCCAGTATGATGCGGAGTATCCTTTTCGCCATTTTTCTGAAGGGGCGATTGCCGGATTACAGTGTCACGGTAACTGTCGTTGTGCCCGGCGCTTCCCGCCTGATGTTACGGTTTAGATTACTTTGCATGTTGCTCCACCCATTTGCGGGCATTCACGAAAGCCTCTACCCACGGTGTCACCTCGTCGCCAGTGCGGCCGGCCGGATAGTAGGCGCACTGCCATGGCAGGAATGCACGTTCGGGATGGGGCATCATGGCCACATGACGCCCGTCGGCACTTGCTATGGCGGCGGTGTTGTAGTCCGAACCGTTGGGATTGGCGGGGTATTTGTCGTAGGTATATTTCATTACGATGTTGTAGGTGCTTTCGGGCTCGGGGAGCGAGAAATGCCCTTCGCCGTGAGCCACCCATAGCCCGAGTTTCGAACCTGAGAGCGAACCGAACATCACGCTGTCGTTGCGCTCAATGTCAACGCCGGTGAAGTTGCTTTCAAACTTGTGGGAATTGTTGTGGAGAAGGTGTGAGCGCTTTGCGTGGTCGGGGTTGATGAGGTTGAGTTCTACCATGAGCTGGCATCCGTTGCACACACCAAGCGACAGCGTGTCTTCGCGGGCGTAGAAGCGGTCGAGAGCCGCTTTGGCTTTGGGATTGTAGAGGAACGCTCCTGCCCAGCCTTTTGCCGAGCCAAGCACATCGCTGTTAGAGAAACCGCCGCAGAATACTATCATGTTGATGTCATCGAGAGTTTCGCGGCCGCTCACGAGATCGGTCATCATTACGTCCTTCACGTCGAAGCCTGCTATGTAAAGCACGTATGCCATTTCCCTTTCGCCGTTGGTGCCCTTTTCGCGGATTATCGCGGCGCGCACTCCCGACGGCTTCCGGCGGTTGGCGTCTATGCCGAGACTAGCGAATGTGCCCTTGAAGTGCTCGGGATATTGTATATGCATCGGTATGCTTTTGTAGTTCTTGAACCTTTCTTCTGCACATCCGTTGAAACTCTGCTTGGTGTCGAGAAGGTAAGAGGTCTCGTACCATTTGTCGCGCATGAGGTCGATGTCGAAAATTGTGGTGTTGCCGTCTTTCCTGACGCTTACGGTGCGCTCTTGGGTGGGGCTTCCCAAAACGGTGCAGGCAACGCCGGCATCCGAGAGAATTGCAACTGCCGCTTCGAGGTTGGCATTGGCCACCTGGAGCACTACTGCCGGATTCTCGGCAAAGATGGCTGTTACCAGGTCGTTTCCGCCGAAGCCGTCGAGCGATATGTCGAGGCCGCCTTTCGTGTTGGCAAAGCACATCTCCAGCAGACAGGTTATAAGGCCGCCTGCCGATATGTCGTGGCCGGCGAGCGCATATCTCTTCTTCCCGATTTCCTGAACGGCGTTGAACGCAGCGCGGAAATATGCGGCATCGTCAACGTCGGGCGCTTCGCTTCCTACGGCGCCGAGCGATTGGAACAGCGCCGAGCCGCCGAGCTTGAGGGGCGATTTGCTGAAAGCTATATGCAGCAGAGTGGTGTCGGTGCAGGTTGAGAGTACAGGCGAGACGACGTTTCTAACATTGCTCACTTCGGCGCCTGCTGAAACTATTACTGTTCCCGGAGAGATGATTTTCTCGCCGCCGGGATATTGTTGCGAAAGCGACAACGAGTCTTTGCCCGTGGGAACATTTATCTTCAGCGCGCAGCAGAAGTCACTCAGTGCCTTAACTCCTTTGTAGAGACGCGCATCTTCGCCTTTCTGCGAACGGCACGGCCACATCCAGTTTGCCGAAAGCGACACGCTGTCGATGCCTTCGCTCAACTGCGCGAACACGATGTTCGTCAGAGCCTCCGACACTGCCAGCCGCGAACCTGCTGCCGGCGATATTAGGCCGGCCTGCGGGGCATGGCCCAGCGAGGTGGCTATTCCTTTGTTGAAACGGTAGTCGAGGGCTACTATGCCGCAGTCGGAAAGCGGCAGTTGCAGTTCACCTACGCACTGCTGACGAGCTATTTTGCCCGTCACAGAGCGGTCTACCTTGTTGGTGAGCCAGTCTTTGCAGGCTACGGCTTCGAGCTGTAGCACGGTAGCGGTGTATTCCAAGGCTTTGGCATTGTCGTAGGCCGCATCGCGGTACTTGCGCACCACGGTTTCGTCTTTCATTACGGTTTTCGGCGAATGCCCGAACATCTGCGCAGTGTCGAGGTCGAAAGGCTTCACGCCGTCGCCCTGCACGAACGAGAAATGCGCGTCGCCGGTAGTTTCGCCCACCACATACAGCGGTGCGCGTTCGCGCTCGGCAATCTTCCTTACGTGGTCGATGTGCTTCTCGTCGATAAGCAGGCCCATGCGCTCCTGACTTTCGTTGGCTATTATTTCTTTTGCCGACAGCGTGGTGTCGCCGATGGGTAGTTTTGTCATGTCGATTTTCCCACCGCAGTCGCCCACAAGTTCCGAGAGGCAGTTCACGTGGCCTGCGCTTCCGTGGTCGTGTATCGAAACAACGGGATTGACGTCTTCTTCGCAAAGTGCGCGCACCAGGTTGTTGGTACGCTTTTGCATCTCGGGGTTGGCGCGTTGCACGGCGTTGAGCTCGATGCCGCTGGAGTAGCGGCCAGTGTCGACCGACGACACCGAACCGCCGCCGAGGCCGATGCGGTAATTGTCGCCGCCAACTACCACTACCTTGTTGCCCTTCTTGGGCTCTTTCTTGAGGCAGTCGCGCTTTGTGCCGTAGCCCACGCCGCCGGCGAGCATTATCACTTTGTCGTAGCCGTATTTCTCTCCGTTTTCCTTGTGCTCGAAAGTCAGCACCGAACCGGTTATCAGCGGTTGCCCGAATTTGTTGCCGAAGTCGGAAGCTCCGTTGGAAGCCTTGATGAGTATCTGTTCGGGCGTTTGGTAAAGCCATTTCCTTACCGGCAGCACGCTTTCCCAACTCCGTCCGCCTTCGAGGCGCGGGTAAGCCGTCATGTAGACCGCAGTGCCGGCAATAGGCCATGAGCCTACGCCGCCGCCCATGCGGTCGCGTATCTCGCCGCCGGTGCCCGTGGATGCTCCGTTGAACGGCTCTACAGTGGTGGGGAAGTTGTGAGTCTCGGCCTTGAGCGAAATCACGCTTTCTATGTCTTTCACCTTGAAGTAGTCGCTCGTTGCGTGCTCCTGCGGTGCGAACTGTTCCACTACAGGCCCTTCGGCGAATGCCACGTTGTCTTTGTAGGCCGATATTATATGGTGGGGGTTCTCTTTTGTAGTCTTCTTTATGAGTGCGAAGAGCGACGAAGGCATTTCCTTGCCGTCGATAATGAATGTGCCGCCGAAAATCTTGTGACGGCAGTGCTCGGAGTTGATTTGTGCGAAACCGAACACTTCGCTGTCGGTGAGCTTGCGCCCCAACTGCCCTTCCATATTGTGCAGGTAGGCTATTTCTTCGGGCGAAAGTGCGAGGCCTTCGCGCTCGTTGTAATCTTCGATGTCGTCAATGATTTCTATGGGATCAATCTCCCGGTTGGAAGTGAAGATGTCCTGGTCTAGCACTCGGTAGAGCCTTTGCAGCATGGGGTCGTAGTCGGCACTGTCACTTGCTACCGGAAAGTATTCCTCTATGCGCTCAATGCCGTGGAGGTTCATGTTTTGTGTTATCTCAACCGCGTTAGTGCTCCATGGGGTAACCATTTCGCGGCGCGGACCTACGAAGAAACCTTCGAGCGTGGTGCCGTCGAGTTTTACGGCGCCGCCGAAAAGCCAGCATAGTTTGCTTGTGTTGTCTGATGAGAGGGAGTTTTTTACGCCGGCTGCAATCACATTGCCGCTCGGAACCTTGAAGAATACTATCATG
>CAVFSQ010000022.1:0-2557 GCA_963625145.1 Bacteroidaceae bacterium
GTCGCTCAAAGAATGCCTGGACTATGCATTGGAAAACAACATTACCATCAAAAAAGACAAGCTAAGCGAATCGACAACAGAGACTGACTTGAAAAAAGCCAAAGCCGCCCTGCAGCCCAGCCTTTCGGCAAGTGTGACACAATCGCTCAACTACCGCCCCTTCCAGGAATCGGCAGGGAATTTCGTAAACGGCTCGATGACTTCGAGCACCAGCAACAAAACCACGGAAAGCGGCAGCTACGGCATCAACGCCCGCTGGAGCGTATGGGACGGAGGCGTGAACCGCAACACCATAAAGCTGCGCCAGGGAGAGCTCAACATGGCGCGCCTGCAAACGAGCGTTGAAGCCAACAGCATCCAGGAAAAAATCATGCAATACTATGTTCAGATACTTTATTCGAAAGAAGCGGTGAACGTGAACAAGAACATCTTTGCAAAGGATTCCCTGGCATACGTACGTGCCCAGGAAATGCAGAAGAACGGGAAAATGAGCCGCAGCGAAGTGAAGCAACTGGAAGCTGCCATGAGCGAGTCGAAGTATAGCGTAGTGAATTCGCAAACCGTGGTAGACCAGTATCTGCTGGAACTGCGCCAGCTGCTGGAACTGCAACCGGGCAGCACCATGGACGTTGCCAATGCCGAGGTCAGCGATGCCGCTGCCATGGGTTCCATTCCCGAGAAGCTGGATGTTTACAACACCGCCCTTTCCACGCGCCCCGAGCTGCAGAAGGCACAGGAGAACATCAACTCGTCGGCATTGCAGCTGAAAATTGCCAAAGCCGGCTATATGCCTACGGTGAGCCTCACAGCCGGCATAGGCGACAACCACATGACGGGCACCCAAACCGATTTCGGCAAGCAGATGAAATACAATCTCACCGGAAGCCTCGGCGTTACGCTCAGCATTCCCATACTCGACAACCGCGAAGCTAAGAGCGCCGTGGAAAAAGCCAAAATCAGCCAGACCACAGCGCAGCTTGACTTGCAGGACACACAGAAAACCCTTTACAGCACCATCGAAAGATACTGGCAAAATGCAGTGAGCAACCAGCAGCGCTACATCGCAGCCAAAAGCAGTGTGGGAAGCCAGGAAGAGAACTACAATTCCATCTCCGAGCAATTCAAGGAGGGCCTGAAAAACGTTGTGGAACTCACCACCGCGCGCACAAGCCTGCTGGAAGCCGAGCAGAAAATGCTGGAAAGCAAATACACCACGCTGCTCAACATGCAGCTGCTGAAATTCTACAGTGGCGGCACACTCAACATTTAAGAAACAACGAAATAACATATAAATATCATGACTAAAAAATCGAAGATCAAAATCGCAGCGGTAGTTATTGCACTGGTTGCATGCGCTGCAATAGTGCTGGCCACTACCCGCGGCGGCGGAAAGGGCGAAATCAGCCTTGTGTACGAAACCGCTAAAGTAGAACCGACAACAATAAGCACCAGCGTAACGGCTACCGGAACCATCGAGCCTGTAAACGAAGTGGAAGTCGGCACCCAGGTCAGCGGTATCATCAGCAAAATATATGTTGACTACAACAGCGTAGTGAAGAAAGGGCAGGTTATAGCCGAGCTCGACCGTACCAACCTCGAAAGCGAGCTTACCAGCGCCAAAGCCAACCTCACAAGCGCCAAGAGCGAGCTTGACTATCAAACCACCAATCTGAAACGCATAAAGGAACTGCACGGGAAAGGCTATGTCAGCGACGACGAATACGACAATGCCCTTCTTAACTACAAGAAGGCACTCGAGAGCTACAAGGGCCAGCAGCAGACCGTAAGCCGCGCCCAGACCAACCTCGGCTACGCTACCATCACCGCTCCCATCGACGGCGTGGTGCTGAGCAAAGACATTGAAGAGGGACAGACCGTGGCTTCGAGCTTCAGCACTCCTACGCTTTTCACCATTGCCCACGACCTTACCGACATGCGCGTAATTGCCGACGTTGACGAAGCCGACATAGGCGGTGTGCACGAGGGACAAAGGGTTTCCTTCACAGTTGACGCCTATCCCGACGACACTTTCAGCGGCATGGTGACGCAGGTGCGCCAGCAAGGCGAAGAGGAAAGCAATGTGGTTACCTACGAAGTTGTGATTTCCGCTCCCAACAAAGATTTGAAGCTTAAGCCGAAACTCACTGCCAACGTAAACATCTATACCAAGGAAGTGACAAACGTGCTGAGCGTTCCTTCCAAGGCCATGCACTTCACCCCCACAAAGCAGACCATCAACAAAGGCGAGAAAATCAAGGACTGCAATGCCACGAACAAGGTATGGGTTAAAAACGGCAATGTGCTGACTGCATGCGCAGTGAAAGTGGGTATGACCAACGGCATCCGCACCGAGATAGTAAGCGGCGTGAAGCAAGGCACAGAAGTTATCACAGGCTCCAAGGCCCAGGCTGAAGCTGAAGCCGAAGTTTCATCAGGCGAGTCATCAGGCGACGACGAGGAAAGAAGCCCGTTTGCGCCAGGTCCGCGCAAAAACAACAACAAAAAGAAATAGCTCAATGGACTTTTCAAACAATAGAGTTGTCATTGAACTTCAAGA
>CAVFSQ010000022.1:2567-7288 GCA_963625145.1 Bacteroidaceae bacterium
GTGGGTGGAGAAATAGTGCACGCGCTGCGCGGAGTGTCGTTCAAGATTCACGAAGGCGAGTTCGTAACCATCATGGGAACCTCCGGCTCGGGAAAGTCCACGCTTCTGAACCAGCTGGGATGCCTCGACACCCCCTCGAGCGGGGAATATCTGCTCGACGGAGTTCCCGTAAGGAAGATGTCGGGAAACCAGCGTGCCGTGCTTCGCAACCGGAAAATCGGGTTTGTGTTCCAGAACTACAATCTTCTGGCAAAGACCACGGCAGTAGAGAACGTTGAGCTGCCTTTGATGTACAATTCCACTATCAGTGCGCGCGAGCGTTTCGAGCGTTCGGTGACAGCCCTGAAACGCGTAGGACTGGGCGAGAGGCTTTACCACAAGAGCAACCAGATGTCGGGCGGACAGATGCAGCGTGTGGCAATTGCCCGGGCGCTGGTAAACACTCCCTCGGTGCTGCTTGCCGACGAAGCTACCGGAAACCTCGACACCCGCACTTCATTCGAAATTCTCACACTGTTTCAGGAGCTCCATGCTGAAGGGATGACAATAATCTTCGTTACCCATAACCCCGAGATAGCGTCGTACAGCAGCCGCACCATAACATTGCGCGACGGACTTGTGCGCAGCGACAAAGTGAATCCCAACATCCTCTCGGCGGCAGAAACGCTGAAAGGCCTACCAGTTCCCAAAGACGAATAAACGATGAACGTACACAATCTTTTCCAAATAGCTTTAAGAGCCATAGCAGCCAACAAGCTGCGGTCGTTTCTCACGATGCTCGGCATCATCATCGGTGTGGCATCGGTGATAACCATGCTGGCCATCGGACAGGGCTCGAAGAAAAGCATCCAGAAGCAAATCTCCGAGATGGGCTCGAACATGATAATGATACGCCCAGGGCAGGACAACGGCCCCGGCGGTGTGCGGCAGGATGCCAGCGAAATGCAGTCGCTCAAACTCAAGGACTACCAGTATCTTGTAGACAACGCGAAATATCTGGCTGCCATAAGCCCCAGCGTCAACAGCTCCGGGCAGTTTATCTACGGAAACAACAACACCCCTTCGTCGGTTTACGGCGTGAACAACGACTATCTCACGATACGCCAGCTGGTGGTGGAAGAAGGCGAGAAGTTTTCGGAAGAAGACATAAAGACCAGCGCCAAAGTGTGCATCATCGGAACCACAGTGCGCGACAACCTCTTCCCCGACGGCAGCGACCCTGTGGGGAAAGTGATACGCTTCAATTCCATTCCAATGCAAGTGATAGGCGTGCTCAAGTCGAAGGGATACAACTCGTTCGGTATGGACCAGGACGATATGGTGCTGGCTCCCTACTCCACCGTGATGAAGCGTATTCTTGCCGTCACCTATCTAGAAGGCATAAATGCCTCGGCCCTCACCGAAGACATTACCGACGAGGCTATTGAAGACATCACGGCCCTGCTGCGCGAAAGCCACAAAATCAAGAAAGACGAAACCGGGGAATATTCCGACGACTTCACCATACGTTCGCAAAAGGAACTTTCTTCGATGATGAACTCCACCAGCGACCTTATGACTACCCTGCTTCTTGTAGTGGCCTGCATTTCGCTGATTGTCGGCGGTATCGGCATCATGAACATCATGTATGTATCGGTTACCGAGCGCACCAGGGAAATAGGTCTGCGAATGTCGGTCGGGGCAAGGGGAAGAGACATCCTCAGCCAGTTTCTCATCGAAGCCGTGATGCTTAGCGTGACGGGGGGTATCATCGGCGTGATATTCGGGATTCTCGCTTCGTGGGGAGTGAATGTCTTTGCCCGGTGGCCGATAGTCATCCAGCCCTGGAGCGTGCTCATCAGCTTTGCGGTATGTTCGGCAACCGGTATCTTCTTCGGATGGTACCCTGCAAAGAAAGCTGCCGGAATGGACCCCATCGAAGCAATAAGATACGAATAACACGAGCAACAGCGGTATGACAGACAAAGTCAATACTACACTGCCACAACGGAAAACCATAGCCTGCAGCCTTGAAATTTTCATGCACCTGCTGGCATGGCTTTTCGTGTTCTCGTCGCCTGTGATATTCAGCCACAGCCAGGCAGGCATAAGCCTGGGCGAATATCTGCGATGGTGCTTCATGCCGTTAATGGTGGTGCTGGTATTCTACATAAACTATTTCCTATTGGCACCGCGCCTGTTCATGAAGGGCCACAGCCGTGCCTTTCTCATTGCCGAGGTGCTTGTAATAGTAGCCGTGGTGGCGATCATTCACGAAGTTGTGGTAAACATCATGCCTCACCCCGCTCACCCACAGCCCCCCGTGGGCAGCAGAAAGATACCCGACAATCTTTTCATTCTGCGCGACTTGGTGACGGTAGCCCTGGTGTCGGCATTCGGTGTAGCCTGCAGGCTAAGCCACGGATGGAACAAGGCCGAGACTGCACGGCGCGAGGCAGAGTTGGGGCGCCGCAACGCAGAGCTTCAGAATCTGCGCAACCAGATAAGCCCGCACTTCCTGCTCAACACCCTCAACAATATCTACGCGCTCACGATGTTCGACAGCGCCAAAGCCCAGGACGCAATACAGGAACTCTCGCGGCTGCTGCGCTATCTGCTTTACGACAACCAGGCAAAGACCACGGGCATACAAAAGGAAACCGATTTCCTGAAATCGTACATAAAGCTGATGCGCATGCGCATGCCGGCTACGGTGAGCGTGAATGCGCAGTTCAGCATCCCCAACGACTGCGACACCGCCATCGCCCCGCTTATATTCATCTCGCTTGTGGAAAACGCCTTCAAACACGGAGTTAGCCCCACAGACAAAAGCTATATCAACATCACGCTTTCGGTGTCGGGCGACGGTGTAGTCGACTTCTTCTGCGAAAACAGCAACCACCCCAAAACACGCGAGCTGGGGCCGTGCGGAATAGGACTGAAAAACCTTTACCAACGACTGGAAAACCTCTACAAGAACCGCTACCACTGGAGCAGAGGCGTCACTGCCGACGGAAAGGCTTACAGATCGCACCTCATAATCCAAACTCAATGAAAATAAAATGAAAATAAAGTGTGCCATTATCGACGACGAGCCCCTGGCCATTGAGCTGCTGGCAAACTACGTGGCCCGCGTGCCGTTTCTGGAGCTCGTGGGGCGCTGGGCAAGCGCCATCGAGGCTTTGGACAAAATCAAGGAAACCGGCGTAGAACTGCTGTTCCTCGACATTCAGATGCCCGACTTGAACGGCCTTGAATTTTCAAGGATTGTGGGCGACGACATAAAGGTAATCTTCACCACGGCCTTCAGCGAATATGCCCTCGACGGGTATAAGACACAGGCCATAGACTATCTGCTGAAACCCATTGCGTTCGGCGATTTTGCCAATGCGGCAAACAAGGCCCTGCAATGGTTTGAAATGCGCAACCGCGCCCAAAGCGCCAGCCCCGACAATGACAACGACACCATCTTCATTCGCAGCGAGCACAAACTCATAGGCATCTCCATCGACGACATCACATACATCGAGGCTCTGAAAGACTACATCATGATTCACACGCAGAGCCAAAAGGCACCCGTCTACACCATCTCTACCATGCAGGCTGCGGAGCGCGCACTGCCCCCGGGCAAGTTCATGCGCGTACACCGCTCGTTTATCGTTGCCCTGCGGAAAATCACTGCCCTGGAGGGCGACTGCCTGATAGTGGACAACCGCCATATCACGGTTTCGCGCCAATACCGCCCGCAACTGCTTGAATACCTTGCCGGCAAAACAGTGAAATAAAACAGGGGAAAACGGGGGCGGCGTCAGACTCTCACCACGCTCTTCACCCCGTGCACCGTCTTGAGCTTCTTTACCAGCAGCTCCACATTGCGGATTGAGCCGGTAGCCACGGTGAGAATTCCAGAAAACAATCCGTCGGCGGTATCGATGCGTATTGAGCGAAGCAGCACGTCAGCCTCCTTGTCGATAATCGAAGTCATATTGTTCACGATACCTATGTCGTCGTTGCCAATAACCCTCAGGGTGATGATGTATTTCTCCCCGCCCTTTCCTGCCCAGCGGGCATTGATAATGCGGTAGCCGTATCTCTCGCGCAGCGACGGCGCATTGGGGCAGTTGCAGCGGTGAATCTTCACCCCTCCGCCCGACGTCACAAAGCCGAAGACATCGTCGCCGTATATCGGGTGGCAGCACTTTGCAAGGGTGTAGTCCACGCCCTTCAGGTTGCTGTCGAGCACCAGCACGTCCTGGTTCTGCCCGGTGCCGGCTTTGGGCTCTGCCAGACTGAAGTTGAACTCGTTGGCGCTCACGGCGGGTGCATGGCCCGGAGCCTCGTGCTCGCTGCGGTACATGGCTTCATACTGCTCTGCCACATCGTTGAGCTGCACATTGCCGCCTGCCATTGCCTTGAAAAATTCGCTGTGCTCCTTGTATCCCGCCTTCTTGGCAATATGGCTTACTATCGACTCGTCCCAGGGTATGTCGCGGTTCTTGAGCCGGCGCTCGAACGCCTCGCGCGCAAACTGCCCTTCCTTTATGGCAGCCTCATGCAGGGCCTGGCGTATCTTGCTCTTCGCCCTCGAGGTTGCAACGTAGTTCAGCCAGTCGCTGTTGGGAGTCTGAGTGTTCGAAATCTTTATTTCCACCTGGTCGCCGCTCGCCAGCTTGTAGCGCAGCGGCACATTCTTGCCGTTGATGGCAGCTCCCACACAGCGGTTGCCGATATTGGTGTGTATG
>CAVFSQ010000022.1:7298-12049 GCA_963625145.1 Bacteroidaceae bacterium
CCCGCGGGCAGCTTGTACAAGTCGCCCTTGGGCGTGAACACGTAAATCTCTTCGTCTTTCAAGTCGCGTTTCAGCTGACTGATGAAATGCACTTCGTCGTTGGTTTCCAGTGTGGAGCGTATTTCGCTTATCCACTCGTCAAGGCCGCTTTCAGTGCCTTTGATGCCCTTGTATCGCCAGTGTGCCGCCAGTCCGTACTCGGCCACGGTGTCCATGCGCTCGGTGCGAATCTGCACCTCCACCCATTTGCTCTGCGGGCCCAGCACGGTGATGTGCAGGCTCTCGTATCCGTTGCTCTTGGGCACGCTCAGCCAGTCGCGCAGACGCTTCGGGTTGGGCTGGTACATGTCGGTAATGATGCTGTATACCTGCCAGCAGAGCATCTTCTCCTTGTCGGGGGCGCAGTCGATGATAATCCTTATGGCAAAAAGGTCGTACACCCCTTCGAAGTTGCAGTGCTGCCGTTTCATTTTCTGCAAAATGGAGTGGATGCTCTTCGTGCGCCCCTTGATGTGGAAAACGAGCCCCGCCTCCGTGAGCTTGCGCGAAATGGGCTCTATAAAGTCGGCGATATAGGCGTCGCGCGCGCGCTTGGTGGCGTTGAGCTTTTCGCGTATCAGATAATAGGCATCGTGTTCCAGATACTTCACAGCCAGGTCTTCCAGTTCGCTCTTTATTTTGTAGAGGCCCAGTTTATGCGCAATGGGGGCATAGAGGAATTCAGCCTCCCTGGCCACCTGGTTGCGTGCTTCCACATCCTCCACATCCCTAATGCGGCGCATGGTGGCCAGACGGTCGGCAATCATGATAAGCACCACGCGCATGTCCTGGGCAAAGCTTACGAGCAGGTTGCGGAAATTTTCGGTTTCCACGGCAGGCGTCTTGGCATAAAGCTCCTTCACGCGTTTCAGTCCGGCGGCAATGCTGGCAATTTCCTTGCCGAAGAGGCGGTTCACATCGCCGGCATCGCAGTCGCCGGCTTCAATGAAGGGAGCCAGCAGGCACCCCGCCATGGTGATGGCGTCGAGCTTCATCTCTTCGCCGAGAATCACCGCGGTTTCCAGGGCCGTGATGAGCGGATTGAAACCAAAGACATCGCGTTTCATCAGATCTTTGGCAAAGGCATTCGCTATAAAGCTGCGGATGTTGCCGTAGTCGAGGGGCGAGGATGTAGGGGCAGCGAGCGAAGCGAATTTGCGTGCCAGCCGGGGCAAGCGCTGCTGTTCGTCGGGAGAGAAAATGATGTTCGGCATGAATACAGTAACTTCTTGCGGCAAAGATAGCGATTTGTGGCAAAACGTGGATGGAAGGGGGAACTGGGGGGTGCTTTTTAATGTTTTAATCCCTACGCAAAAGGACCGCAATCACTTGCGGTCCTTCGGCAAACGGTCGGAGCGGCTGAAGAACAGCCGGAAGCCCAGAAAAGAAGCTGAATAGATGAGGCACTGCCTTTATTATGACACACCGGCGGCCTTGCCTTTGCCACATTGCAAACAGCTCCATCTCCCACGCGGGGCGCTGAGTATTCCCGCGGAATGCGGGAAAATCCATGCGCAGAGCAGAAAGAATTGTTGCACCGGGGCATTAAAATCGCGCAACGTGCATGGGCGATTTTTGTTATGCGCTGAAAATGAACACGCTGCATGTGCGGGATTAAAACATTAAAAGTACCCCCCTATATTCATGCCCTCGGTTTGGGGCAGTATGCCATATCGGGGATACCGAAAAGCAACGGTGCGCCGCATTCCACATGCGACACACCGTGCTGCGTATATTTTCTGTGCGTTGTTTACTCGGCTTCAGCTTCGGGCTTCATGTTGGTATACACGTTCTGCACATCGTCGAAATCTTCGAGCAAGCCCACCATCTTGTCAATGGTTTCGCGCTGCTCGGGAGTTACATCCTTAAGGTCGTTGGGTATGTAGGTGAACTCAGCCCCTATCACATCAAAGCCGTTGGCTTCAAGATATTGCTGTATCTGCCCAAAGCTCTTCGGATCGCCGTAGATGGTTATGGAGTTTTCCTCTTCATCCTCGTCGTATTCATCGTCCACTCCATAGTCAATCAGTTCGAGTATGAGCTCGTCCATATCCATTCCGTCTTTTTTATGGAAAGAGAATACGCTTTTATGGTCGAAGAGGAATGCGAGCGAGCCCATAGTGCCAAGGTTGCCCGAAAACTTGTTGAATATGGAGCGCACGTCGGCCACGGTGCGCGTGGGGTTGTCGGTGAGTGTGTCGACGAATACGGCAATTCCGTGGGGGCCGTATCCTTCGTATGTCATGTTCTTGTAGTCGCTCTGGTCTTTGTCGCAAGCGTTTTTTATGGCACGCTGAATATTGTCTTTCGGCATGTTTTCGCGCTTGGCATTGGCTATGATGGCGCGCAAGTGCGGATTGTTTTCGGGTTCGGGACCGCCCTCGCGCACTGCTATGGTGATTTGTTTTCCGATTTTCGTAAACGTGCGGGCCATGTGTCCCCAGCGTTTCAGTTTTGTTGCCTTACGATATTCAAATGCTCTTCCCATTGGTATTGTTTTTTGCTGTTATTTTGTTGTTATATTTCAGATTCTCGTTATCGTTGCTGTGCTCCCAACTGGCGCTGCAGATTGCCCATGATGCTCTTCATGGTCTTGTCCACCCTGTCGTCGGTAAGGGTGCGCTCGGTGTCTTCAAGCACAAAGTTCACGGCATAGCTCTTCATTCCTTCGGCTATTTTCTCGCCTTCGTAAACGTCGAACAGTTCCACGCTCTTGAGCAGTTTCTTTTCGGTAGAGAAAGCTATGCGCTGTATTTCGGAGAACTTCACGTCGCGCGCCACGAGCATAGCCAGGTCGCGCCGCACGGGGGGGTATTTGCCAAGCGGCGAATAAACCACCTTGCTGTTCCGGGCGAGGCGCATGAGGTTGGTCCAGTTGATGTCGGCGAAATACACGTTGCCGTCGATATCGAGCCGGCGCAGGTTGCCGCGGCTCACATTGCCCACGGAGGCTATTGCCTTGCCGTTGCGAGTGGAATATGCCAGCGACTTGTCCCACACGTCGTCGCTGCCGAATTCCGCTACCGCAAGCGACTGCATGGGCACGCCCAAGCGGCGGAAGATATTCTCAACATGGGCTTTCAGTTCAAAGGCATTGACTTCTTCGTCGGCCTTCACCCACGAATTGTAGCGGCGCTTGCCAGTCATCCATATACCCATGTGCATCTCTTCGCTATAGGGCGCCATGCGGTTGTCTTCGCCGGTTCTGCCGCCGTCGTAATGGTAGCAGTTGCCGAATTCGAAGAAGCGGATGTCTTCGACTTTGCGGTTCATGTTGCGCTGTATGTTTTCCAGGCCTCCGAAAAGCAGAGTCTGGCGCATCACTCCCAGGTCGGAGCTCAGGGGATTCATTATCTTCACGGCGCTTGCAAGCGACATCTGTTCCAGCGGCTCGTAATACGAAACTTTGGTAAGCGAGTTGTTCATCACTTCGTTGAATCCGTATCCCACGAGCTGCTCGCTCACAAGGTCGCGCAGTTTGTGCGACTGGTCTTCAGCTCCCTCTATGGCTAGGCACGAGTTAATTGCCGTAGGGATTTCCACGTTGTTGTATCCGTAAATGCGCAGTATGTCTTCCACCACATCGCAGGGGCGCGTCACGTCAACGCGGTAGGGGGGCACGGCAAGGCGCAGCCCGTCTTCGCGCTCTTCCACTATTTTCATCTCAAGGCTGACAGCTATCGACTTCACAAGTTCCTTGTCAATCTCCTTGCCTATAAGGCTGAAGGCGTAAGCGTAGTCAAGGTCTACGATGAAATCCTTGGCGTCTTCGGTCTTCACGTCCTTAATCTGCATCGACACTGTTCCGCCTGCAAGCTCTTTTGCTAGGATAGCAGCCTGCTTCAGCGCATATATCTGGCCCTGGGGGTCAATGCCGCGCTCGAAGCGGAAGCTGGCGTCGGTCGACAGTCCGTGCCGGCGCGCGCTCTTGCGTATCCACGTGGGATTGAAATAAGCGCTTTCGAAAAGCACGTCCTTGGTGGTTTCGTAGGTGCCGGAACCCTTGCCTCCAAACACGCCGGCGATGCACATCGGGGCTTCGGCATTGCAAATGGCGAGGTCCTTGTCCGACAGCTTGTGCTCCACCCCGTCGAGCGTAACGAAGGGAGTTCCTTCGGGCATGGTGCGTACCACCACCTTGTTGCCCACAATCATGTCGGCATCGAAGCAGTGCAGAGGCTGGCCGTATGCCATCATGATATAGTTGGTGATATCCACAATATTGTTGATGGGGCGCATGCCTATCGTTTCAAGTTTCCGTTTCAGCCAATCGGGGCTTTCCTTTACAGTGCAGCCTTTCAGCGTAACGGCGCAATACCAGGGGCAAGCCTCCTGCGAAACTACTTCCACATCGATGTCGAGGTCTTCGTTGTCAACCTTGAAACCTTCGTCGCCGGGGCGGTGCAAATCGGTAGTGTAGCCGTTGCGCACGAGCCACGCATAAAGGTCGCGCGCAACGCCGTAGTGCGAGCAGGCATCAGCGCGGTTGGGGGTAATGTCAACTTCAATAACGAAGTCGCTCTCAAGATTATAGTATTCGGCAGCGGGGATTCCGGGCTTGGTATCCTGCGGCAGCACTATAATGCCGCTATGGTCTTTGCCTACTCCTATTTCGTCTTCCGCGCATATCATGCCGAAGCTGTCAACGCCACGAAGGCGCGATTTCTTTATTTTGAATTCCTTGTCGTCGTCGTAAAGCACACATCCTATTG
>CAVFSQ010000022.1:12059-13087 GCA_963625145.1 Bacteroidaceae bacterium
GCACGTTGGGTGCGCCGCAAACTATCTGCAAGGGTTCGCTCCCGCCGACGTTAACGCTGCATACATGCATGTGGTCGCTATCGGGGTGAGGAGCGCACGTCAGCACTTCTCCGGTTACTATGCCTTTCAGGCCGCCGCGTATGGCCACTACCTCCTCTACGCCGCCCACTTCGAGTCCTATCGAAGTCAGTGCATCTGCTACTTGTTGCGGAGTAAGATCGAAATCCACATACTCCTTAAGCCATTTATAAGATATATTCATTTCTTTGACCTTTATTTTCTATTTGTTGGGAAGTCCCCGGTTGCGGTATAAGTTGATTTATTTCTGCAAGTTAGGTTCTTCCAGTTTATATCCGAATTTCTTGTCGGCAGCCTTCAGGGCTATAGCCGTAACAAGCGAAAGCACAGCAATTCCGGTAAACACACACATTGGCAATGTATAGTTGTAGAGATTTGTTGTCAAGCCGTCTTTCGTTATGGTGCTTACAATGCAATATTTTTCAAGAATAAACCCTATCAAGGCAGGAACGCCCCACAAACCAATGTTCTGGATAAAGAATATGAGCGCATAGGCTGTGCCCAACTGCTTTACCGGGAAAATCTTTGCCACACTGGGCCACATTGCCGACGGCACCAGCGAAAAAGCTATGCCAAGCAGAATCATCAATACTATTGCCACCCATGCGGAATCGACAAACGGAAGGGCATATACGAAATGCACGAATATCAGCATCAGCGAGCCGAGCGTCATAATGCTGGCAGCCTTGCCCTTACGGTCGATCATGCCACCGAAGACGGGAGTGAGGAAAAGGGCTCCAAGTGCAGGCAGCCCGGCAAACGCCCCCGCGATGTTCTCGCTTACGCCATATTTTGTTGTCATAAGCTCGGTAGCAAATTTCTGGAAGGGGAAAACGCACGAATAAAACAGCACACACAAAACGGCTATAAGCCAAAAGCCGGGATTCTTTACAACCGAAACCACGTCTTTGAACGAGAATTTATCTTCGCTTGATGCTGTAGTGTCTACC
>CAVFSQ010000023.1:0-13079 GCA_963625145.1 Bacteroidaceae bacterium
GGTTGATCCTCCCTATAATATTTCGAAAAGATTCGGCAGTGTAAGTTTTACTGCATGCACGTCCGAAGCCTATCGCCGGTATGTTGACAGCTGGTTGCCGCAAGTGTGCCGCAAACTGAAGCCCGGAGGTTCGCTCTATCTTTGCGGTGACTGGAAATGCACGGCTGCATTGCAGCAGTCGCTTGAAAGTTGTCTTACGGTGATAAACCGCATAACGTGGCAAAGGGAGAAAGGACGTGCCACGGCGCACAACTGGAAAAATGCCATGGAGGACATATGGCTTGCGGTGAAAGAGCCGCATAACTATACCTTCAATGCCGAAAAAGTGATGATGAAGCGCCGCGTAAAGGCCCCCTACCGCCAAGACGGTAAACCAAAAGACTGGCAGCAGACGCAGGAAGGAAATTATAGGCTTACCGGAGCGTCGAATTTCTGGGATGACATTACTGTGCCTTTTTGGTCGATGAGCGAGAACACTTCACACCCCACACAAAAACCCGAAAAACTTCTCGCAAAACTTATATTGGCTTCAAGCAACGAAGGCGACATGGTGTTCGACCCTTTTTTGGGAAGTGGTACTACGTGCGTTGTTGCAAAGAAACTCGGCCGCCGTTTCTGCGGAATAGAGATTGACCGCGAGCATTGCCTTGTGGCTCTGAAACGGCTAGGTATGGCCGACACCGACAAGAGCATACAAGGATACAGCGACGGAGTTTTTTGGGAACGGAACTCATACAATGAAACGAAATGCCTGGCAAGAAGCAGAAATACTATGTAGTGTGGGAAGGCCGCACCCCCGGAGTCTACGCTTCGTGGGAAGACTGTCGCAGGCAAACCGAGCATTTCGAAGGGGCAAAGTTCAAGTCGTTTGCTTCCGAAGACGAAGCGCGGCGCGAATTCATGCTCGGATATCCGGCATCACGCAGCGAACAGGTGAAGCAGTATGCCGCCAGTACCGCGTCCGTACCTGCGCTCCCCGCTGGAATATCCACACAGGCGCTTGCCGTTGATGCTGCCTGTTCGGGCAATCCGGGACAGATGGAATACCGTGGCGTGTATCTTCAAAATCGCCGTCAGGTGTTTCATTTCGGCCCCGTGTGGGGAACAAACAATATAGGCGAATTTCTCGCCATTGTGCATGCGCTGGCACTGATGAAGCAGCGTGGCCTCGACTTGCCGGTGTATTCCGACAGCCGTAATGCAATACTTTGGGTCAAGAAAAAGCAATGCCGCACCAAGCTCGTGCGTAGCTCGCGTACCGAAGAATTGTTCCGGCTCATAGCCCGTGCCGAGCAATGGCTTAAAAACAATACTTATACTAACAGGATTATAAAGTGGGAAACGTCGGAATGGGGGGAAATACCAGCCGATTTCGGACGGAAGCACTGATTAACCGTAACTACAAATGCAAAAATGAAGGAATTTCTAAAGGTTCTTGCGCAATATGTGGTGCCCTACAAAAGATATCTTGCGGGTTCGCTGTTGTTCAACTTGCTGTCGGCAATACTCAACGTGTTTTCGTTCATGTCAATAATTCCCATGCTGCAGATGCTATTCGGAATAGATGAAACGCGTTACAGCTTCATACCGTGGGACGCGGCTGACACAAGCATGAAAGACATTCTCGTCAACAACTTCTACTACTTTACCACACAACTTATGCAGCACTACGGGGCGTCGACTACGCTCTTGCTGATAGGCTTGTTTTTGGTTACTACTACCTTCCTCAAGACAGGAAGTTATTTCGCTTCGGCTGCAATTATGGTACCCATGCGCACAGGCATCGTGCGCGACATAAGGATACGCGTCTACCACAAGATACTTTCGCTTCCGCTTTCGTTCTTTTCTGACGAGCGCAAGGGCGACATCATAGCGCGCATGAGCGGCGATGTCAACGAAATAGAAAACTCCGTGACTGGGTCGCTCGAAATGCTAATCAAGAACCCTATACTCCTCATCTGCTATTTTTCGGTGCTCATCTACACTAGCTGGCAACTTACGCTGTTTACCATCGTGGTGCTTCCGCTTATGGGCTGGGCCATGGGAAGGATAGGGCGCAAACTCAAGTCGAAGTCGCTTTATGCCCAAAACAAATGGAGCGAGACGATGGCGCAACTCGAGGAGACGCTGGGCGGAATGAGGATAATAAAAGCGTTTATTGCCGAAAGCAAAATGAACCGCCGTTTCGACGAATGCACCAACACATACCGCCATGCAGCCACCAAAGTTGCCGTACGCCAGGCTTCGGCCCATCCCGTAAGCGAATTTCTTGGCACGGTTCTCATAGTTCTCGTACTGTGGTATGGTGGCACCTTAATTTTCTCAGAACATTCGCCCATCGATGCGCCTACATTCATTTTCTACATGGTGATACTTTACAGCATCATCCAGCCGCTTAAGGATTTTGCAAAGGCGTCGTACAATATTCCCAAGGGCATGGCTTCCGTTGAGCGTGTCAATAAGATTCTCGATGCTGTAAACCCCATTGTGGAGCGTGTTGACGCAAAGCCAATAGCGCGGCTTGAGCACGGCATATCGTTTCGCGACGTCACTTTTGCCTATCATGGCGGCGCCGAAGTGCTCCACGGCATTTCGCTCGACATAAAGCGCGGTCAGACCATAGCCATAGTGGGGCAGAGCGGTTCGGGAAAATCAACCCTCGTTGACCTTCTGCCGCGTTACCACGAAGTGAGTGGCGGAAGCATCACTATCGACGGTACCGACATCCGCCAATTGCGCATTGCCGATTTGCGTGGTATCATAGGCAACGTCAACCAGGAGGCCATCCTGTTCAACGACACTTTCTTCAACAACATAGCTTTCGGCGTGGAAAATGCCACGATGGAGCAGGTAGTAGAAGCTGCGAAGATTGCCAACGTCCATGAATTCATCGTGGAAAGTCCCGACGGTTACAACACCACGGTGGGTGACCGCGGATGCAAGCTTTCGGGCGGGCAGCGACAAAGAGTGAGTATAGCGCGGGCAATTCTCAAAAACCCCGACATACTTATACTTGACGAGGCCACGTCGGCTCTTGATACCGAAAGTGAACGGCTCGTGCAGGAAGCCCTGGAACGCCTCATGAAGACCCGTACCACGATAGCCATCGCCCACCGCCTTTCCACTATTAAGAATGCCGACGAGATTTGCGTGCTTCACGAAGGAAGGATTGTGGAGCGCGGCACGCACGACGGCCTTCTTGCACTCAACGGATACTATAGGCGATTGCACGACATGCAGCAACTGTAAAATCTTCTTACAAAGCAATTCAGAAGCAAAACGATGAAAAGGCATTTCTTTTTTCTGTTCCGGTTTTTTCTGGCAGTATTGGTGTGGTTTGTGTCGTGGAAATTCGTGTTCATGGCCTACAACGGCTCTGCTGGCCGTGGCTGCAATGCCGGCGACTGCTTGGCAGTTGTATGGCACGGTTTGCCGCTCGACATCGCCGCTGCATGCTACGTCCTGGCCCCGGTATTGGTATTGCTGTTGCTAAACCTGTGGCTGCGTGTGCCGCGGCTGCGAAGCGTGCTGCTGGTGTATTATGCCGTGGTGGCGGTGGTGTGTACCGTTGTGTGTGTTGCCGACACATGCCTTTATTCGTTTTGGGACTACAAGATAGACGCCACCGTGTTCAATTATCTGTCTTCCCCTGCTAGTGTTACCAGCAGCGTGAGTGTTGGTTATATAGTAGCCGGTTTGGGGGCTATAATCGTGTTGTCGGCGGTGTTTTTTCTCAATTTGCGCTGTGCTACGCCTCGCAGTTTCGGTGTTGTGGCAGGCAGAAGCCGCATTGTTGCGTCATTGCTCACAGTGCTTCTAGGCGGAATTGGGTTTCTCGGCATCCGCGGCGGAGTAGGGCGCTCTACGGCCAATGTGGGAATGGTGTATTTCTCTAGCAACCAGTTTCTCAACCATTCGGCTGTGAATCCGGTTTTCAGCATTTTCTCGTCGATGAGCAAAACGAAGGACTTTTCGCGCATGGGAAGGTTTTACGACGAAGCGCGTTGCGACAGCATATATTCGGCCCTGCATTTTTCAGCCGAAAGCACTAGCACCGACACTTTGCTCAACACATCCCGCCCTAATATTTTGATAATAATAGCCGAAGGTTTCGGCGGCACTTTTGTGGGCGCCATGGGTAATGCTGACAACGTGACTCCCAATTTCGATGCTCTCACTCGTGAAGGCGTGTTTTTTACCGGCTGCTATGCCAATTCCTACCGCACCGACCGCGGTGTACTTTCCATACTGAGCGGATACCCAGCGTTCCCTACGGCATCGGTAATGAAAATGCCGAAAGCCAGCCGTAACCTGCCTTCGATAGCCCACTCGCTTGCACAAAACGGTTATCGCAATGATTTTCTCTATGGCGGCGATATCAATTTCACCAATATGCAGAGCTATCTGCGCTCTACGGGCTATACATCGGTTGTAGGCGACACCGAATTTACGCCGGCACAGCGCCTTACCCACGGATGGGGTGTTACCGACAGCATAACCTTCAACCGCCTTTACGACATGCTTTCGCGGCGCGACGCGCAGTCGTCGCCCTGGCATACGGCATTCCTTACGCTTGCCTCGCACGAGCCGTGGGGTGTACCCTACAACAGAATCCTTGGCGACAAAAAAGCCAACGCCATGGCTTATCTTGATGACTGCATAGGAAGATTTGTAGACCGCATCAAGCGCACACCACAGTGGAAAAATCTGCTGGTCGTGATTTTGCCCGACCACGGCATAGGATACCCGCAGGGGCTTACCGAAGCTTCGCCACGGCGCTATCATATACCGGTGTTGTGGATAGGCGGTGCTGTGAAAAAGGCGCGCCGCATAGAGAGCATATGCAGCCAGAGCGACATTGTAGCAACGCTGTTGGGACAACTGGGCATCGGTCATAGTGATTTCCGCTTTTCGCGCGATGTGCTTTCGGCTTCCTACACTTATCCTACGGCCTACCACACTTTCGACAACGGCATTGCTTTTGTCGATTCCACAGGTGCCACCGTCTACGACCTTACTTCAAAGCGCACGCTCACCGACAGTCCTGTGCCGTCGGCCCGCCGTCTCGATTTCGCCAAGGCCATACTGCAGAAAAGCTATGACGATCTGGCACTTATTGAAAGCAAATAAAGCGTATTGCCCGTTAGCCAAAGCCGTGTAAGCGGCATCCTTGCACACTTTGATGCTTCAGTTCTGAACGAGAAGCGCATATAGTTTTTCCGCTGTGCGCTCAGAATTTTTCTTATATGCGCACAAAATTTTGCCGCTATGCGTACAGGCATGATACAGCATACAAGTTCGGAGCAAACAAAAAGGTTGGACTTCCTCCGAAACGGAGAGCCCAACCTTTTTTATGCGCTACGCTTGCCTCCGGTGCGCAGGGTCAGTATGATGCCGATGCTGCTATGCCTTCGGCTTTGAGCAAGGCAACTATACGGTCTAGTTCTTCGGGCGTTGCCTTGCGCAGATTGCTGTCGGGCGTTTCGCGGTCAATGGTGTAGACTGCCACGCTTTGCGGCTTTATGGCCTTTATGGCCTGCAGCCATGGCAACACGTAATTGTCCTGCGTGTTGTCGATGCTTTCCTCGCTGTTGGTGCCTTTCAGAAACATGCTTTGTATAATGACGTGCCCGTTGAATTTCTTCAGCGACTCCACTATTTCGTCCACGTTGTAATGCCCCGTAGGGCGGTCGAGCCTCGCTATGTAGTGCGCGTCTACGGTGTCGAGCTTCTGCAGGTTGTTGTCCACCTTCATTAGGGCATCGCGCACTTCGGGCCGTGGGGCCTGGGTACCGTTGCTCAGCACGCTTATCTTGGCATCGGGGAAATACTTGTCGCGCAGGGCTACGGTGTCGTCAATTATGCCTGCGAATTCAGGGTGCAAGGTGGGTTCGCCGTTGCCGGCAAACGTAATGACATCGGGGTGCGGCCCATTGGCTTGCATATCGACCAGACGCGCTTTGAGCGCCTGTTTCACTTCATCGCGCGAAGGGCGGCGGCTGTGTGGCCGGCGGTCGGCATTGAAACCGCATTCGCAATAGATACAGTCGAAGGTGCACATTTTGCCGTCAGCAGGTATGAGGTTTACACCGAGTGAAACGCCGAGGCGGCGGCTGTGCACAGGCCCGAAGATTGGGGAAGGATATAGAATTGTTGACACTGTTGCTTGGTTTTGGTGTTATGATAGTTTTACTGCTGCAAAATTCGTCAATTTTCCCGAGATAAGCAGGCAATTGTCCGCCGATTCCGGTACCGTGTTTGCAACCCGGTTGCAGTGCCCGCTAGTTACTTTTGCAGGCGAAATTACTTTAACGGTCAATGAAAAAAACAATAGTCATAACAATAGTGGCGGCGTTTGCAGCACTGGGTGGACTGTCGCTCGTGGGAAATTCCGGCGAGAGCGACGGGCACGAAAGCGAACATGCCCATGATGAAGAGGAAGTGAACCTTGCCAATATACCGCTTTCGTACGAGCAGATACATGCCGCCGAACTGGCCACCGCACCGATAGAATACCGCGATATGGACCGCACCGTGCGTTGCAACGGGCAGTTGGTGGTGCGGGCGCACAATACTGCCGAAGTGAGCAGCACCATGCCTGGCATAGTGCACCGGCTGTTGGTGGCTGAGGGCGATGACGTGCGCAAGGGGCAGTCGGTGGCTACGGTGGAAAACCCCGAAGTGGTGGCGCTGCAGCGCGAATATTATTCGGTGTGCCGGGAAGCGGATGTAGCCGAAAGCGAACTCAGCCGCCAGAACTATCTTGCCAGTCAGGGAGCGGGCCTCGGAAAGAACCTGCAGCAGGCCGAAGCGCAGCACAGCATCCTTGCGGCAAAACAAAAGGGGCTGGCGAGGCAGCTGGCGCAGGCCGGCATAAGTGCGGCCGATGCCGCGGCCGGCAAGTTTACCACAACTTTCCCGCTGCATGCCCCGATAGCCGGCACCGTGGGCGAGATTACGGCAAAGCTCGGCAGCTATGTTGACATGCAGACTTCGCTGATGCGCATAAGCGACAATTCAAAGGTGGAGTGCGACCTCAACGTGTTTGAAAAGGATATCGACAAAATTTCGGTCGGAGCGCGCGTGCGGCTTTCTCTCACAAACCACGAAGGACGCACGTTCAGCGGGCATGTGAGCGGCATGAACAGCAGTTTCACGGAAGGCGAAAAAAGCGTGGCCGTGCACGTGAAACTCGATTCCGCAGTTCGCAACCTTTTCGGTGGAATGTATGTCACTGCGCTTGTGTCGACCGGCACTGAAAAGGTGCAGGCGGTGCCAAGCAACGCTATAGTGCGCGACGGAAACCGCACGTATGTGTTTGTACACAACGTGAACCATTCGCTGAGCATAAACAAAACCCACCATTTTCGCCGCTACGAGATAAAGACGGGAGTAAGCGACGGCGGATACACGCAGATTGACTTTGCACAGGAAGTCGACAAAAAACTGCCCGTTGTCACTGCCGGCAGCTGCTATCTTGCAAGCGCAGTGGGCGAACATGGGGAGCACAACCATTGACAGCCGGCGATATGTTTCAGAAACTCATAGCCTATTCCATATCCCACAAACTTGTTGTGGGAGTATTGACGCTGCTTTTGGCCGTGTGGGGAACGGTGTCGCTCGTCAGCCTTCCGTTTGATTCCACGCCCGACATAACCAACAACCAGGTGCAGGTGATTACCCAAGCGCCGTCGTTGGGCGCGCAGGAGGTGGAGCAGTATATAACTGCGCCGATAGAGATGGCGATGGCCAACATTCCCAAGCTCGAAAGCCGCCGCAGCATTTCGCGGAGCGGACTTTCCGTGATAACGCTCGTGTTTGACGATGACGCCGATATCTATTGGGCACGCCAGCAGGTAAGCCAGCAGTTGAAGGAGGCCGAAGAGCAGATATCCGCCGACGGAAAGACTTCGCTCGGCCCTATAGCTACCGGTTTGGGTGAAATTTACCACTACACTGTGCGGGCCGCTAAGGGCTACGAACACAAATATTCGCTCACACAGTTGCGCACAATACAGGATTGGATAGTGAGAAAACAGCTCTTGGGCACCAAAGGGCTTGCCGAGGTAAGCGGGTGGGGCGGCTTCGTGAAGGAATACGAAGTTGCCATCGATGCCGAAAAGCTCAATGCGGCCGGCATCAGTGTGCCCGAAGTTTACGAAGCCCTGGCGCAGAATAACGAAAATGCCGGAGGCAGTTATATCGAGCAGAATGAAAGGCAATACTACATCCGCGGAATAGGTGTGGCAAAAAGTCTTGACGACATACGCAACATTCCCATTCGCAGCGCTGGCGCCGCACCTGTGCGCGTGGGCGACGTGGCCGGTGTGCGCTACGGCACGGCAACGCGTTTCGGCGCCGTGACGCGCAACGGCGAAGGGGAAGTGGTGGCTGGAATTGCCATCATGCTCAAAGGCGAGAACTTCCAGGAAGTGAGTCGCAGGGTGAAGGAAAGAATTGCGCAGATACAGAAAACGCTGCCCGAAGGGGTGGTGATTGAGCCGTTTATAGACCGCACACAGCTAGTAGACCGCGTTGAAAACACCATAGCCCGCAATCTTGTGGAAGGAGGACTGATTGTGGTTTTCATTCTGATACTCTTTTTGGGCAATTGGCGTGCGGGAATAGTAGTGGCCAGCGTCATTCCGCTCAGTATGCTCTTTGCATTCGCCATAATGCGGCTTTTCGGCATCAGCGGTAACCTTATGAGCCTCGGGGCAATCGACTTCGGAATGATAGTTGACTCGGCCGTGATTATCGTGGAAGCCGTGTGCCTGCACATAGAGCAGCAGAAAGCCAAATATCCGTCCTTGCGCCTTACCGGGGCCGAAATGGACGCCGAAGTGCTGTATTCGGCTTCCAGAATACGCCATTCGGCAGCTTACGGCGAGATAATAATAATGATAGTGTATATTCCGCTCATGACGCTTGTGGGAATCGAGGGAAAGATGTTCCGTCCCATGGCCATGACGATATTCTTTGCCATAATGGGAGCGTTTATCCTTTCGCTTACTTACGTGCCGATGGCGAGTACCCTGTTTTTAAGCCGCAAGGTGGGCAGTGCCGACAGTTTGTCGCACCGCATGGTTGAGAAACTTAAGAATTTCTACAGGCTCGTGCTCGAAAAGTCGGTGAAACACAGCAGCGAGATTATCGTGGCGGCGGTTTGTGCTTTCGTAGTGAGTATTGCAGTTTTTTCGAAGCTGGGCGGCGAGTTTATTCCCAGCCTTGAGGAAGGCGATTTCGCCGCCGAAATGAGCATGGCGCAAGGCACAAGCCTTAGTCAGATGACTGCTGCAACCACATTGGGCGAGAAATTGTTGATGCAGAAATATCCCGAGGTGAAACAAGTGGTGACACGCATCGGAAGCGCGGAAATTCCTACTGACCCGATGCCGGTGGAAAGAGCCGACATGATGATTGCCCTCAAGCCAAAATCGGAATGGAAAAGTGCCCGTACCAAGGACGAACTGATGGAAATGATGACGCACACGCTTCAAACCGTACCGGGACTCGACGTTGAAATGAGCCAGCCGATACAGATGCGGAACAACGAGCTCATAACCGGAATACGCCAGGATGTGGCCGTGAAGATTTACGGTGAAGACCTTGACGTGCTTACCGAGCAGGCTGTCCGTGTGGCGCGGCTGGTGGAAGGCGTAGACGGAGTGGCTGACGTGTTTGTGGAAGAAGTGCAGGGACTGCCGCAGATTCATGTGGTGTACGACTACGAGCGCATGGCCGAGTACGGCATTTCGGTAAAAGACGCCAATACGTTGCTTACAACCGCTTTCGCCGGGAACAAGGCCGGAATGGTGTACGAGGGCGAAAAACAGTTCGACATAGTTCTGCGACTTGACAGCAACCTGCGCAACAGGATGTCTACGCTCGAAAACCTCTATCTGCCGGTAAGGGGCGGAGGAATGGTACCGCTCGCGCAGGTGGCGCGCATTGAATATGTCAATGCCCCTTCGCAGATTACCCACGACGAGGGCACGCGCCGAATATACGTCGGATTTAACGTTAGGGGGCGCGACATTCAGAGCACTGTAAACGACATAGAAAAACTTATAGACAAAGAACTGAAATTGCCCGATGGCTACTATTACAGCTACGACGGCGAGTTCAAGAACCTGCGCGAAGCGTCTGCGCGCCTTTCTGTGGCAATTCCCGCGGCGCTCGTGCTGATACTTCTGCTGCTTTATGCCACGCTCAAGAATCTGCGCGAAACGTTGTTTGTGTTCAGCGCCGTGCCTCTAGCCGCAATAGGCGGGATATGGGCTCTGTGGCTTCGCGGAATGCCGTTCTCGATATCGGCGGGCGTAGGGTTCATAGCCCTCTCGGGCGTTGCCGTGCTCAACGGAATAGTTCTCGTGGGCCAGCTCAACGAACTGCAGAAAGAAGGCGTAAGCGACACTTTGCAGCGCATAATGACCGGCTGCACGACAAGGCTGCGCCCCGTGCTCATGACGGCGCTCGTTGCAAGTTTCGGCTTTCTGCCCATGGCTCTGTCGCACGGCGACGGCGCCGAAGTGCAACGCCCTCTTGCCACGGTGGTCATTGGCGGACTCATAACCTCCACCGTGCTGACGCTTATTGTGTTGCCGGCAATATATATGACTTTTACGAAAAAACAGGTCGCGAAATGACATTTAAACTGATAGTAACAGCCTCGGCGGCCGTGCTTGCCATAACTGCGGCCACGGCACAGACGCGTCTCACGCTCGAAGAGTGTGTGGCCATGGCCAAAAGGAACAACTACGCCATACGTGCCGCGCAGGATGAAGTCGAGAAGGCGCGGGCGTTGCAAGGCACTGCGTGGGCGATAGACAACACCTCGCTTTCGCTAGGCCAGGACCCTACGTCGGGAGGAAGCCCCGACAACAGCCTTACCCTAAGCCAGAGTTTCGATTTCCCCACTGTCTATACGGCGCGCCGTCGTACGCTGAAAGCCGAAACCGATGTGGCCGAAAAGCGTTTGAATGTGAGCGGAAAGAAACTTGTGGCCGAGATTTCCGAACTATATATGCAGATGGTGTATACGCTCGAAAAGAAACGCATTCTTCTAGCGCAGGACACGCTGCTTGCACGCTATTCCGCCATAGCCGACATACGTTACAAGGTAGGCGAGGCCCGCCAGCTTGAGCAGCTTACCGCCAGCCGTATGCTAAGCGAAAACCGCATGGAAATCGAAGCAGCCGATGCCGGGTTCCGCACCATGCAGCAGCGCATGGGCTTTCTGCTAAATACCGAAACCGGCATCCTTCCGTCTGACAGTGTGCTTTCGCCCATTGAGCTTGAAAGCGTGCCGGTGCTCGACTATTCCGCTACGGCTGAAGGAAGTCTTGCGTCAAGTGTGGCCGAAAAGGCAAGGCGTGAGGTAAGCGAGGCTAAAAGCGGCTGGCTTCCCACGTTCAATGTAGCGCTACGCAGCCAGCTGGTGCTCAAAGGGTGGAATCCCTACGACGTTGACCGAAGCCGTTTCGTCAAGGGAAATTTCATGGGCTTTGAGGTAGGCATAGGTCTGCCGGTGTTCTTCGGCGCTACGCGGGCCAAGGTGAAGGCGGCGGTCAAGGAGCGCGAGATAACAGAGCTTTATGCGCGGCAGCAGATGAAGAGTCTGGAGAGCGAATACTCCATTCAGAGAAACAGTTTGGAGAACGCCCGCCGGCGCATGGACTATTATCGCAGCGAGGGCCTGCACAAGGCTTCGGAAATGGCCCGCATAGCGCAGATTTCGTACGAGAACGGCGACATAGGCTATGTGGAGTATGTGCAGGCGATGCTTGATGCCGCTTCAACACTGCTCAAGAATGCCGAAGCCATAATGGAATACAACCGCGCAGCGCTTTCCCTGCAGAGCATAACACGCTGAAACACGGTGCAATTGTTTGAAAATAGGTATATTTGTATCTGAATTTCAATCAAGGCAATGTTCATGGAAGAAAAAGAGTGTGTGGAAATGCTCGAAAGCCACGGAATACGCGCTACGGCCAACCGTATAATGATTGTGAAGGCTTTGGCATCGGAGGAGTTCCCCAAATCGATAAAGGAACTCGAAGATACGCTTGTGCTTATCGACAAGTCGAATATTTTCCGCGCGCTTATGATATTCCGCGACCGCCATTTGGTGCACACCATAGTCGACGGCAACGGCAGTCTTCGCTACGAACTTTGCCTCAGTCATAGTCACGACATTGACGATGACGGGCATGTGCATTTCTTCTGCGAATGTTGCGGACGCACACTGTGCCTAAATTCCACGCCCGTGCCGCAGGTGGCTTTGCCCGAAGGCTTCGAGCACCATGCCACCGATTTCCTGGTCAAGGGCCTTTGCTCCGAATGTGCCCGAAAACGCCGTCGCCGTTTTTAGGGTGCTTGCTAATTTGGCAGGCTATGCCTAGCAATCCTTTTCTGCCATTTTTTACAATTAGTCCATTTCCTTTTGTTTTTTTGAAAAATAGTTTTTACCTTTGAAGCGGTTTTGTTCAGCAAATGTGTTTTTGGAATGCATTTCGCCAATGAATCCAAGCCTCAGCCTGCGCCGAGCCTTTAAGTTGACTATCTAAGTCGGCAAAAAGGAGTAGGGCGGGACAGGAGGTACGACATATTAAAGGCGTTTACTTGGCGCTTTGTTCTTGACGTACTGAAATTCTCGCAAAGTTTCAAATCCTGTCTAGAACTTAGCAACGGTAGATGTCCTCGGGATGTGATTATATCACGCCTTAGAAATCTGTTTAGCCATTGTTGTATCCCTATGGATACAGTGCGGTTTATAGGTTTCTTGGTTCGATTTTTCATATCGGCGTGGGCTCTGACGTTGTCTGTTCAACAGGATTAGGCAATGCGAGAGCCTCAGTACGTGGAACGGACAACAGGTAAGTTCTCCACGCTTGAACCAAGCTCGCTTTTGTAAGTTACTGAATATCAATCTCTATTTTGCGATAATTTTATTGATTGGTACCATTATGTTCCCAAGATTCGCAAGCGTTCCCAACTGTTGAACTTCGCTCTGATAATGCGGCTGGAACGTGAATTTAGTCGTTAACGTCCATTAACGCGTGTTTTGCAGCATCACA
>CAVFSQ010000024.1:0-12633 GCA_963625145.1 Bacteroidaceae bacterium
GCTCCAGCCAGAGCACCTCGGCAAGCTACTGGGGGATGGTGGTGCGCAAGCTCAACAGCCGCGGGCGAAGCATAGCCCTGCACTCCAACGGCAGCTGGGGCAACTCCAAGAGCAAGAGTTTCTCGCGCTCCGACATCAACTACTTCCAGGCAGCCTCGGCCGGACAGAACACCTTCACCAACCAGTACAGCAACAACCCCTCGGAGAACTGGTCGCTCTCGGGACGCCTCTCCTACAGCGAGCCCATCACCAAGAACCTCTTCGCACAGGCAAGCTACGACTATTCCTACTCCTACTCCAACTCCGACCGCTCGCTCTACCAGCTCGACTCGCTGGCCGGATGGCGCGACATGTACTCCCCCGTCATAGGCTCGCTGCCCACCGACGCCGACTCGCTGCGCGCAACGCTCAACATGCGCAACAGCCAGTACGCCACCTACAAGAACTACACCCACCGCGCTTCAGTGGGCATAAGATACAACTCGAAGAACATCAACTTCCACGCCGCAGTTGACTTCAACCCGCAGCGCACCAAACTGGAATACCAGAAAGACAAGCTCGACACCACCGTGGTGCGCAACGTGTTCAACGTGTCGCCCAACGTGCGTCTGCGCTACAAGATTTCGAACACCTCGCAGCTCGACCTGCGCTACCGCGGACGCTCGTCGCAGCCCTCGATGACTGACCTGCTCGACGTAACCGACGACTCCAACCCGCTCAACATCTCGAAAGGTAACCCGGGACTGAAACCCTCGTGGAACAACTACTTCGAAATGTTCTACAACAACTACATACCCACCTCGCAGACGGGATGGATGACGCGCATCACTTTCAACCAGACGTCGAACAGCATAAGCAACGCCATGCACTACGACGAAACCACCGGTGTGCGCACCACACGACCCGAAAACATCAACGGCGACTGGGACACCAACGGCGACTTCATGTTCAACACCTCGTTCGGCAAAGACAAGAGCTGGAGCATCGGTACCTTCACCGGCGCAAGCTACTTCAACAGCGTGGGATACGTCAGCACGCAGACCGACACCGTGAGCCAGAAGAACACCACGCGCGACCTCAACCTGCGCGAACACCTGCGCCTTACCTACCGCACCGGGCTCTTCGAATTCGGAGTGCGCGGAGGTGTGAACTACCAGCACGCACGCAACGAACTGCAGAAAAACGCCAACCTCGACACCTGGGGCTTCAACTACGGCACCGAAGTCAACGCCACACTGCCCTGGAACATGCAGATATCAACCGACATTCTCATGAACTCGCGCCGCGGATATTCCGACAACACAATGAACACCAACGAGCTGATATGGAACGCGCAAATCGCCCAAAGCTTCCTCAAGGGCAACGCAGCCACGCTCTCGGTACAGTTCTACGACATACTCCACAACCAAAGCAACGTCTCGCGCTCGATATCGGCGCAGATGCGCTCCGACTCGTGGAACAATAGCATCAACTCCTACATCATGGTCAAGTTCCTCTACCGCCTCAACATCTTCGGCGGCAGCAGCAAGGGCGGCGACGGCAACTTCCGTCAGGGCCCAGGCGGCTTCAGAGGAGGACCTGGAGGAAGAGGCCTAGGCGGCGGCCCAGGCGGACGACGCTAAGAAAAGCCCCTGACGCCATGCGCATGACAGGCGAATTTTTTCAAGACATTTTTTCTTTATAGCATTTTTACTGTGCAGCCGTTGTGAAACACCTGCACTGTTTTTTTGTCTCCGCACTTTTGCCTGCCCGCTGTTTTGCCTCCGCGCAATTTTGTTTCCGCGCACTGCCCCCGACGACGGTTTGCGACAAAGATTTCCGAAAAACTTTATTTTTTGCTGTTAAAAAAGCGCTCGCTTTGTAAAATTACTTATATTTGCAATGCGGCAACCACAAAAACACACATCTACAGATGCAAAATTGCCGCAGCAGGCGCATTTCCGCGTCCCGACGACAGATTTTACACTTCCTTTCATAGCAATTTTTTCAGGTGCCGGTAGTTGCGAAAACTCCCGGCACCGACTTTCTCCGCACGGCACTTTTGGCACTGTGAAACGTTTTCCCTAAATTTGTAGCCGTCGGCAACATTCGCATTATGGTGGCATACATAGCATTCCGCATAGCGGCACTCCTGTATTTCCTCGTGGTGGCCGCCACGATAGTGGTGGTGATACTCGAAAAGCGCCAGCCCGTGAAAACCATGGCATGGACTCTAGTGTTGATGGCCCTGCCGGTGCTGGGGCTGCTGCTGTTCTATTTCTTCGGGCAGGACGTGCGCAAGGAACGCCGCCTCGTGCGCCGCGAAATAAAGTCGCTGCTGCGCAAGGACCTCGCCGCCTACATCCCACACGCCGAAGCCGCAGTGCCCGAACGCTACGCCCCGCTCGCCAACTTCTTCCTGAACCGCAACTTCGCTCCGCCGCTCACATTCAACGACGTCCAGGTTTTCCGCCACGCCACACTGAAGATGCAGGCACTGCTGAGAGACATAGCCGGCGCACGCCACCACATAAACCTCGAATACTTCATCCTTGCCGACGATGCCCTGGGCCTGCTGCTGCGCGACTTCCTTGCCGACGCCGCACGGAGAGGCGTGAAGGTGCGGGTGATGTACGACGACGTGGGCTGCTGGCATGCCAAGGCACGCTTCTTTGCCGGGATGCTGGCAGCGGGCATAGAGGTTGAGCCGTTCATGCCGGTAAGATTCTCGCGCCTCACACGCCGCGTGAACTACCGCAACCACCGCAAGATAGCCGTCATCGACGGGCGCATAGGCTACATCGGCGGCATGAACATAGCTCGGCGCTACCTCGGCACCAGCGGCAACGAAGAATGGCGCGACATGCATCTGCGCCTCACGGGAAGCGCAGTCTACGGGCTGCAGCAGTCATTCGTGGCCGACTGGTTCTACAACAGCGGCACCATGCTGCCCACCGACGGCTTCTACCCCGCCATCCCCGCAACGGGCAACGGCAGCAGCGGCACCGTGCAGATAGTGGCCGCATCGCCGGCTTCCGACCTGCCCTACATCATGAACGGATTCGTGTGGGCGCTGCTGAACGCGCGCCGTTACTTCTACCTCGCCACACCCTACCTCATGCCCACCGAGCAAGTGCTCTCGGCCATACAGACTGCAGCCGGCGCGGGAGTGGACGTGAGAATCATGGTGCCGCAAAACGCCGAACACTTCTGGATAAGGAAAGCCAACGAGTCGTACTACGGCGACGTGATGCAGGCCGGAGCGAAAGTCTACGCCTACGGCCCGGGATTCCTTCATGCAAAATACTTCGTGAGCGACGACATGCTCGCAACCGTGGGCTCCACCAACACCGACTTCCGCAGTTTCGAAGACAGCTTCGAAGTCAACGCCTTCGTTTACGACGCGCAGCTCACGCGCCAGTTGAAGGCTAGCTTCGAAACCGACATGGAGAGTTGCATTCCGATTGACGCCGCCGCATGGAAACGTCGCCCGAAGGCACGAAAAGCCTGCGAAAGCTTCGTGAGAATCTTGGCACCCCTGCTCTGAGAGCACATCGTTCCCACGAAAATAGAACAGCCATCCCCGCCCCGGCTCTGCAAGAAGATGAAATTTTTCTCAAAAATCCTTCCACTTCAAAAAAACATTCATATCTTTATAATTTGAAAATGGTGCGGATAGCCGTGCCTACACACCCCGCAAGAGGATGAAACAAAACTTTGATGAAATATACAATAGCAAAATGGGGAGCCGCTGCAGCACTTGCACTGACACTATGGTCGTGCTCCACCCCAAAGAACATCACCTACCTGCAAGACGCCGCCAACGGCAGCTGGCAGACCATCGACATGTCGGCAACCATCAGGGTGCAGCCGGGCGACAAGATATCTATCGTGACAAAGAGCAAGGACCCGCAGCTGTCCGAACTGTTCAACCTTCCCGTCACTTCCTACCGCGTGGGCAGCACCGCCAGCAGTTCCTACAGCCAGCAGATGTCGTGCTACAGTGTGGCTTCCGACGGCACAATCGACTTCCCCGTCGTGGGAAAGGTGTCGGTAGCAGGAATGACGCGCGAGCAGGTTGCAAAGACACTGAAGGATAAGCTCGTCTCGGGCAACCTCGTGAAAGACCCCGTGCTCACCGTGGAGTTTGAAAACCTGCACTTCTCGGTGCTGGGCGAAGTGAGCCGCCCGGGGCAATTCAATATAGACCGCGACAGGGTTTCGCTCTTCAACGCCCTCAGCCAGGCCGGCGACATGACCATCTACGGACGCCGCGACAACGTAATGGTAATGCGGCAGCAAGACGGGCAGCAGAAAATACCGCGTAAACCTCAACGACAGCAGCGAAGTGTTCCACTCGCCCGTGTGCTTCCTGCAGCAAAACGACATCGTGGTGGTAGAGCCCAACGCAACACGCAAGCGCCAGTCTACAGTCAACGGCAACAACGTGCTTTCGGCATCGTTTTGGGTGAGCATAGCATCGCTGCTCACCTCAATCGGAGTACTCATATTCAAATAAGAGCAGACCATGAGCAGCAACAACCCTTCGCAAAAAAACGCGCACCAGGAAGAAGAATCGTTCCTCAGCCTGCAGGACCTCCTATGGCTTTGCCTTGCACGGTGGAAATGGTTTGCCGTGTCGCTCGCAGTGTGCATAGGCATCGCAGTGCTCTATCTGCTGAAGACTCCGCCCGTATACCAGCGCACGGCATCGATACTTATAAAGGAAGACGGCAAGTCAAAATCCGTGAGCAGCGACGTGGCTTCGATGTTTTCCGACATGGGCCTCAGTGCCGGGCAGAGCAACGTCTACAACGAGCTGAACGCCATACAGTCGCCCTCAGTGCTGCTCGAAGCCGGCAAGCGCCTGGGCTACGACGTGAGCTACTCGGTGCAGGGGGCATTCCACAAGGAGCAACTCTACGGCAACGACCTTCCTGTGAAAATCGTCTTCCACGACCTCAAGCCCGAAGAGAATGCCAGCTTTACGCTGCGCACTGCCGACGGCAAAACGTTTGAGGCAACAGACTTCAGCACAAACCGCAACACTTCGGGCGACAACGCTCCGATAACGGGCAAGTTCAACACCATGGTCAAAACCCCTATCGGAAAAATCACCGTAATCCCCGCAGCCGGGCTGTACAAGTTCGTGAGCAACGGCGAACCACTTTATGTAAGCCGCGTGAACCTCTACGACATGACCGACAACATCAAGACAAACCTAAAGGCAAGCATTGTTGACGAAAAAGCCACAATGATAGAGCTTTCGTACAAAGACCTGCTGCCGCGCCGCGCCGAAGACGTGATAAACATGGTGATAACCGTCTACAAGGAAAGCTGGATGAACGACAAGAACCTCATGACGGTGGCCACTTCCAACTTCATCACCGAGCGCCTCGGAGTGATAGAGCGCGAACTGGGAGACGTGGACGAAAACATAAGTTCGTACAAGAGTTCGCACCTGCTGCCCGACGTGGAAACCGCCTCGAGCCTTTTCATGGAGCAGTCAAAGGAAAACAGCAACGAAATACTCAAACTCAGCACACAGCACTCGATAGGCAACTACGTAAAGGGATACCTAACCGAAGAATCGAAGCGCAACCAGTTGCTGCCCGTGAACTCCGGCATTGAAAGCCAAAGCATAGAAGAGCAGATTGCCGAATACAACTCCACACTGCTGCAGCGCAACAGCCTGGTTTCCAACTCAAGCGAAGACAACCCGCTGGTGCAGGACCTCGACCGCAACCTGCTCGACATACGCAAAGCGATACTGATGGGCATCAACAACCTCATCGTAAACATCGACACGCAGATAAAGCATCTTGAAGAAAGCCAGCGCTTCACCACCGGGCAGATAGCCTCAAACCCCAACCAGGCAAAGTACCTGCAGTCGGTGGGACGCCAGCAGAAAGTCAAAGAAGCCCTATACCTCTTCCTGCTGCAGAAACGCGAGGAAAACGAACTGTCGCAGGCTTTCACGGCCTACACCACACGCATGGTGTCGCCCCCTAGCGGAAAACTCAAGCCCGTGGCCCCCGTAAAGCGCAACATCCTGCTGATTGCCGTTCTGCTCGGACTGCTCATCCCCGTCGCAATAATCTTCGTGCGTGAGAACATGAACACCAAACTGCGCGGGCGCAAGGACCTCGAAAACCTCGACATCCCGTTCCTGGGCGAAATACCGCTCTACTCTGACAAGCAGAAACGCAAATGGTGGCAACGCGCGAAACACACCAACCGCAAACTCGTGGTGGTGAAAGCCGGAAAGCGCGACATAATCAACGAAGCCTTCCGCGTGCTGCGCACCAACATAGAATTCGTTTCGGACGAAAACCAGGCTAACGTAATACTCCTAACCTCGTTCAACCCCGGAAGCGGCAAGAGTTTCCTGTCGGTAAACATCACCAAGTCGTTTGCCATACGCAACAAGCGAGTGCTGCTCATCGACGGCGACTTGCGCAAAGGCTCGGCATCCGACTATGCCGGGCAGCCCGTCTGCGGCCTCACCGACTGGCTGAGCGGTAAAGTTGACGACCTCGAAAGCCTCATCGTCACCGACAACACGCTTTCATCGATGAACATACTGCCGATAGGCACCATACCGCCCAACCCCACCGAACTGCTCTTCTCCGAACGGCTGGCACAGATGCTCGAAAACATGCGCTCGCAATACGACTACATCTTCATCGACTGTCCTCCCGTGGAAATCGTGGCCGACACGCAGATTCTCGAGAAATACGCCGACCGCGTGATATTCGTGGTGCGTGCCGGACTGCTCGAACGCTCGATGATAAAGGAACTGCAGAAAATCTACAACGAAAAGAAGTACAAGAACATGGCCATCATCCTCAACGGCACCGAAGGCGGAGGCAAACGCTACGGATACCGCTATGGCTACGGTTACGGATACGGCTATGGTTACGGCTACGGAAGCAACAAAAGCGAGAACAACTCACAAACGGGGGGGGTAATCGGTTGATTGTCAATTAACTAAAGATACAAAAGAGTAACTAAATGTTTATCTTCCGTCCTTCGCCAAGGCTTGAAGACTGCACATTCTTCGGCAGTCTTGCCGACTGCCATTGCCACATCCTTCCCGGTGTGGACGATGGCGTGGGCACGCCCCGGGAATCTTTGCTCATCCTTGAGAAATACGCCTCGCTGGGAATAAGCGAAGTGTGGTTCACGCCCCACATCATGGAAGACGTGCCCAACACCACAGCGGCCTTGAAACAGCGCTTTGCCGAGTTACAATCGGCATACAGCGGTCCCATACGCCTGCACCTCTCGGCCGAATACATGCTCTACCATCTGTTTGCCGCCCGTTTCGACAGCAACGACCTGCTACCCTGGGGAAGCCGACACGACAGCGTGCTTGTAGAGACTTCCATTTTCAGCGCGCCCCAGGGCTTCCGCACCATGCTCGGCAAAATATCTGCGAAAGGCTACAACCCCGTGCTGGCCCACCCCGAACGCTACAGATACATGGACGAAGACGACTACATGCAAATCAAGCGGCAGGGAGTTGAAATGCAGCTCAACCTGTTCTCACTAGTGGGAATGTACGGGAAAGATGTGCAGCAAAAAGCCGAAACGTTACTCAAAAAAGGCCTTTACAGCCACCTTGGCACCGACCTTCACAGCTACAACAGCCTTGAATGGGCCTTGAAAAGACGCATAAATCGCAAGACACTGGAACTCCTTAACGGACTATGCACGGCAAAAGGCTGAATGCGCTTTCCGTGCCGACAATAAAGCTTTCCGTAAAAATTCCACCTATTCTAATACAGCCGGCATGCCTTGCCGTTGAATTCATAAACGAGATTCCGGGGCCTCTCCCCCACTTTGCGTGCCGGAATGCCGACCACAACGGTATACGGCTCCACGTCTTTGGTCACCACACAACCTGCGCAGCACACCGCCCCTTCACCGATATGCACTCCTGGCAGCACCATGACGTTGCTGCCGAGCCATGCGCGGTCGTCGATTTCCACCGAAAACTTCACTGTGCCTTCGGTAGGGCAACCGAAATTGGGGTCGCGGTGATCGTGCTGAAGAGTGTATATCGAAACATTGCTCGAAAGGTTCACGTTACTTCCCAAGGTAAGTCCGCGCCTAGCATCGAGTATGGCATTGTCGCCAACAATGGTGCCTTTGCCTATCGCTAGACGTTGCGGACACCTTATCTCGGCGCGGAAATACACCACGGCGCGGGCGCCAATCTTTACGCCCATTCCCCTATAAAGCATGCGGCGCAAGTGCACCGACGGGATGCGGCCTATGTGATATATCACAAACCTTGCACCGCCGTCGCGCAACAGGCGCTCGCCCGCAGCAAGAGGCGCACGCAGAAACAGGCGCAGCACGCCGCTGCAACGCCCCCCCAGCGCCGACAGCACCATAAGGGGATAGTACAGCGCCACGAAGATGGCCTTGGCATACAGCGCCGCAACCAAAAGGCTCAGTATTGCTATGTAAATATGCATGGGCTCTACCTATTGTCGTCTGCCGCCATAAAGCTTTTGCGCAGCGGCAGTTTGCTTTCATGCAAAAATACAAACATCCCCACGATATTTCCGCACGGCGGCTACATTTTTTGTTCCGGTACATTCAAGCCGCCACCGCCGATTTTCATATATTTGCATTCAAACAACATCCAAGAATCATGAAACTGCCCACGCACTCCCTTTCCGCTCTGCTGTTCGCCACCCTCAGCCTGTTACCTCTCGGCATACAGGCTGCTGCACACGGCAGCAAAGACGGTGTATGGAAAGCCGTAACTCCCTTGTTCCCCTGTTCGGAAAAGATTGACTCCCCTTACGGAATATGCACACACATCACGCGCCCGCACATGGACTATCCACTTATGGACCGCGAGCTCGACCTCTGCGCCGACATCGGCATCGACTGGGTGCGTTCGGATTTCGACCTTGGCACGGTATTCGGCAGCCCTACGGAATTCGAACCGCGCATTTTCGACAACGTGATTGCTTCGCTCCGCAGCCGCAACCAGCATCTGCTGCCCATACTCACATGGCTCGGCAACTATCCGTGGGACGACCCGAACTACGGAGTCTATGCCGACTCGCTTGCAGCCCGCTACGGCAGCAGCATAAACTATTGGGAAATCATGAACGAGGTTGATTTCATGCGCGGCATCGACTCGCTGCCCGAGAAATACGCGCGGGCATTGCGCGTGGCCGCCAGCCACCTCCATGCCGCCGGCCCAGGCAACAAAGTGCTGCTCACTGGACTGGGGTCGGCCACAAGCCATTTCTTCGATGACATGTTCCGCCTCGGCGCAATGGACGACGTGGATGTAATGAACTTCCACTCCTACGCACGCCCCGAAGACATGATTGAAATCTACGGGAAAATAGACAGCCTCATGCAGCGCTACAACCGGCGCAAGCCCGTATGGCTCACCGAATGCGGCCTCAACACATGCCGCGACACCTGCCCCGCAGGCGATTTCTACCGGCAACTGCTGCCCTACGCGCTCCGGCGCCTCGACATGGACGAACGGCAACTGTGCGTGGGCTATCTTGCCGACCGCCCCACAGGCTACACTGCCCTTATGCCATCGCAGGCCGAAGCCTACCTCAAGCCCCATGCCGCCAGTGTGCGCCCGATATCTTTTGGCGAGCTCAAGAATCTCAGTGTCAAGAAAGTGCCCGTACTGGTAGCCACTTCCGACGAATACTTTCCCGATGCGCATTTCCCCGCCCTCGCCGACTACGTGAAGCGCGGAGGCACCATAGTGCTGGCCGGAGGATTCCCGTTCTACTACGATGCAGTAAGTTCGCCGTGCTCCCAACTGGATGCACCCGTAGTGTCTGACCGGCAATACCACAAGCTGCACATGTCGCACCTCGCCGAGAGTTTCGATCCCGCTACAGGCGAGAGGCTTTCCGACGTTCCGCCGCTGGTGTGGCGCGACGACGCAAACACGTGCCCCTATGTGTGGAAGATTTCCTACCTAAGCCCGGCCCGCTACCTTGCCGACGCAAACCTGCAGAAAGGCGACACGCTGATACCGCTCATCTGGGCCGGCACAAAGAACGTAAAAGGCATGGTAGCCGGCATCTACCGCCTCAATTCCGAACTGAAAGGCAACATAGTGTTCCAGACGCGCATGTATTTCAATCCGCCTGCCGACAAGGAAACCGACCAGGCACGCCGCGTGGCCCGCACATACATCATAGCCCTCAGCCACGGAGTGGACCGCGTTTTCTGGTACAACCTGCGCTCGCGCGAAGACAATCCTTTCGAGTCCGAAGACTGCTTCGGACTTATACACCGCGATTTTTCAGAGAAACCGGCATGCCAGGCCTACCGCACACTCACCCGCATGCTGCCCAGCGGCAGCACGCGCCCTGCACTGCGGATAAACGACAACGTATTCGAGGCTACCTGGATGCGCCCAGACGGGGAACGCATTACGGCTTCATGGTCGCCCTATGCGAATGTCACTATAAAGGCCAAGCCGAAGGGAAACGCCGCTTACTACGACTTTCTGGGCAACCGCCTCGACACACCGCGCAAAAGCATCACGCTCACCGAAGCCGTAATATACAAAGTGGAATAGTTCCCATTGCCATTCAGCATTCTTTTCATACTTTTGCACCCGAAACAAAAAGCAAGCAACATGAAACATACTATCGCGCTTCTGTCGGCCCTTCTGATGCTCACAGCTACAGCCCGTGCCAACGATGGAGTGTATTTCACCAGCGGCAACTTCCTGGTGCCGGTGCACGAAACCGACATTTCCGCCGCAAAGGAAATCCTCACAATAACCATCGGACACGATGGCTACGCTTCGGTAGACGTGTACTATGAATTCATGAACAGCGGCAATGCCAAAACAGTTAAGATGGCATTCGAAGCCGCGCCGCAATACAACGACAGCAAGCCGCTGAACCGCAACGGCATACACCCATATATAAAAGATTTCACGGTAAGCATGAACGGCACTGCACTACCCCACAGTAACAGTCTGGTGGCTTTTTGGGGCAACAACGATGCACGCAGCCGCGAATTCACCGCTCTCGACCCCGGCAAATGGAAAGCCTACGGCGAAGTGCCCGACTCCATCCTGCCCGCAAGTGACGCCCTCTACAATGCCGCGCTCGACAGCATCGCCCCCTATGCCTACGCCTACTGGTTTGATGCGCCCTTCAAGCCGGGCCTCAACACCGTGCACCACACCTACCGCTACCACATGAGCTACAACGTGGCCGAGAAATTCAACATTCCCTACTGGCTCACGCCCGTGACGCGCTGGGCCAACGGCCAGGCCGACGACTTCACGCTACTCATAAAAGCCGACGACACCACGGAGTTCTGCCTCTGCGACTCGCTCTTCAGCGCCGCCCCCTTCGCCTCGGCCCGCGGACGCGAAATCTACCGGCTGACATCCGACTACGGAAAAAGCTTCATCTTCACCACCCTTCTCCCCGACGACACAATAAGCTGGCACAGCCGCAATTTCCGCCCCACGGCCGACCTGTGCATAACGTCGCCCGCATGGAGCCAGGGCACCATGGCAAGCAACAGCCTCACGCAGGCAAAGGTGGTAATTGATGCCGAAGGACACGCTTCGCGCTACCTTGCCCGTTGCGGCGACAGCTATTTTGTGGAAGAGCAGGACTACGGCCTAGTCAAGCAACAGGGAAGCCGCATCGAGGAATACAGCGCGCGCAACGGACAGGGCTTCATTGCAATAAACAGCAATGCGGCGAAGCGGGTAAACGTGCGCCGGCGTCCCACAACTGCAAGCGCGAAAATATGCACGCTGAGCAGCCGCGCCGGCGAACTCCCCGACGTGCTCCCCTGCCTGGGGCTCACAATGGAAGCCGACGGATACATGTGGTACAAGACAAAAGTAAACGGCACTACTGGATATATACGCCAGGACTTGATGGTTTGGGATGCCATAAACACTTACTAGCCGAACAAAACCTGCGCCGTAACAAGTGTATAATACAAATAAGAGGCTGCCGAAGCAGCCTCAATTTATTATGAAAAACAATTCTTCTATGCCTCCCGGCATAACTCTTCTAAATGCTGGCTATGAAGCCAATACTAATCTCAAAAAGCGCGTCACCGCGCATACCATGATGATTGCAAATGTAGTAAAAATATTGACACGCTGCAAAAAATCCCCCAAAATTTTCCAAGAGCGAAAAAGGCTTTTCAAGAATGCGCCTTTCATTTAGCGCAAGATTTCCTTTGGGGCCGCAGCAAACCTACACTTTATAGCGCATCCACACGGTATTGCCCATGCGTTCCACTGTCTGCAGGCTGAGCAGCGTAGCCGGGCGGCCAGGGTTGTCGATGCCGTCGAACACTGCAGCCATGCCTTTGCGCCCGTCAATGCCGGGGCCTATCATCAGGCTCACCTCATCGAGAAGCCCGGCAGCAAGAAAGGCTCCGTTGATATGGCCGCCACCCACGAGGGCAATGCGCTCCACGCCAAACTCGATGTTGAGCATATCCACGGCGCGGGCCAAATCGATGCGCCCCTTTCCGACGGCTATCCACGAGATGCCCTGCCGGTCGAGCGTGTCGAAATACTCTTTGGGGCAATCTTCCGAGGCAATCACAAGCAGCGGCTGACCGTTCTGCTCATTTGCCGGCCAGCGCAGTTTGCCG
>CAVFSQ010000025.1:0-3496 GCA_963625145.1 Bacteroidaceae bacterium
GTCTGAGCCACAAGAACCAGGAAGTGGAAGGGAAATTCGTGCGCAAGGCCAACGGCCACAACAGCGTAATACCCGACGACGGCGGGAAGTCGATACTCGTAACCGAACGCAACAGCCTCGGGGCCATGAACGGCGACCGCGTGCGCGCCACGATACTGGCACGCCGCGAAAAACACGCACGCGAAGCACAGGTAACCGAAATACTGGAACGCGGACGCGAAACCTTCGTGGGCAGACTGCGCGTAGACAAAAACTGCGCCTTCCTCAAAACCGCAGGGCGAATGTTCTCTAACGACATAATCATACCGCGTAACTGCCTAAAGGGCGGCAATGACGGCGACAAAGCCGTGGTGAAAATCACCCAATGGCCCGAAGTGGGGCAAAACCCTGTGGGAAAAGTGACCGACATACTCGGGCAGGAAGGCGACAACAATGCCGAAATGAATGCCATACTCGCAGAATTCAACCTCCCCTACACCTACCCGCAAAACGTGGTTGAAGCCGCCGAACGCCTTTCCCCTGACATAACCCCCGCCGAAATAGCCCGGCGCGAGGATTTCCGCAACGTCAACACCTTTACCATCGACCCGAAAGACGCCAAGGACTTCGACGATGCCCTCTCGCTTCGGCGCACCGCCGACGAACTGTGGGAAGTGGGCGTACACATTGCCGACGTGTCGCATTACGTCAAAGAAGGCGACATAATCGACCGCGAAGCAGTGAAACGCGCAACAAGCATATACCTCGTCGACCGTACAATACCCATGCTGCCCGAAAGGCTCTGCAATTTCCTCTGCTCGCTGAGGCAGGACGAAGAGAAACTGGCCTACTCCACCATCTTTATAATGAACGACAATGCCGACATCATTTCGTGGCACCTTGCCCACACCGTGATAAAAAGCAACCGACGGTTCGTATATGACGAAGTGCAGTATATTCTCGAGCAGAACGGCGAAGCCTCGCCCGAAGACCTCGCGCTGCCCGGCGACCATCCGCAGCCGGTGACGGGCGCCAAGCCCACCGGCGAATTCGCCGAAGAACTCATCACCCTGAACCGTTTGGCCAAGAAACTGCGGAAGAAACGTTTCGAGCACGGCTCTATAGCCTTCGACCGCCCCGAAGTACGTTTCGAAATTGACGAAAACGGGCATCCTATTTCGACATACGTGAAAGTGGAAAAGGACGCCAACCGTCTCGTCGAGGAATTCATGCTTCTGGCCAACCGTAGCGTTGCCGAAAAGACGGCAATCGTACCCAAAGGCAAGAAGCCAAAGGTATTCCCCTACCGCGTACACGATGTGCCCGAACAGACAAAACTCGAAAACCTCAAGTCGTTCATATCGCGCTTCGGCTACAAGCTCAAGACCGAAGGCTCGAAGGAAAGTGTGGGCAAAAGCATCAACCGCCTGCTGAGCGACGCAAAAGGCAAAAAGGAACAGCAGCTCATCGAAACCGTGGCCTTGAGAACAATGCAGAAAGCCCACTACACCATAGACAACATAGGCCACTACGGACTAATGTTCAAATACTACACACATTTCACCTCGCCCATACGGCGATACCCCGACACCATCGTGCACCGTTTGCTGACACGTTATGCCGAAGGCGGGCGCTCTGCATCGGCCACAAAAATCGAAGACCTGTGCCAACACGCAAGTGCCATGGAGCAACTGGCCGATGCCGCCGAACGCGCAAGTATAAAATACAAACAGGTGGAGTTCATGGCCGACAGGCTGGGCATGGAATTCGATGGAACGGTGAGCGGAGTGACAGAATTCGGACTGTATGTGGAAGTCGATGAAAGCAAATGCGAAGGAATGGTGCCGTTGCGCGACCTCGCCGACGACTACTACGAATTCGACGAGAAAAACTACCGCCTCATAGGCCGCCGGTGCCACCGCAGCTATTCAATAGGCGACAAAGTGAAAATCAAGGTTGCCAGGGCCAATCTCGACCGAAGATTCCTCGACTTTGCGCTTGTAGGCGCAACGAAAGCCCCGGGAAACAATCCCGAAGGTAAAAAGACTAAAAACTCCGGACGGAACAAAAAAGCCGGGAAACGCTAAAATTTTCGCCGCGCCGGCACACAAAAAATCAGCCCGCATACAAAACTGTACGCGGGCTGATTTTTTACGTTTCTGCCTTTCGGCCGAGAACCTACGGTTACTTACGCAAGCCGAGTGCCTTAACAATGGCACGATAACGCTCGATATCGCAACGCTTCAAGTAGTTGAGCAATGCGCGGCGCTTGCCTACCAAGCGAACCAAAGACCTTTCCGTCGTATGATCTTTACGGTTGGCCTTCATGTGTTCCGTCAAGTGGGAAATACGGTATGAGAATAATGCCACCTGAGCTTCGGGTGAGCCGGTGTCAGTATTGGACTTTCCGTATTGTCCAAAGATCTCTTGCTTTTTAGCTGAATCCAAATACATAATAATTGTGTTTGATAAATTGTTTTTATGCCGGCAACTATATGCCAAGCGACTGCAAAATTACGCACAATAGTTTAAACTGCAAACTTCCGGCGCCCAATTTTGCTTGTTTCAGTCCGAAAAATCAACGATTTGCCCTCGTGCCGATACCGATACGCATAAAAATCGTAACTTTGCATCCGATTTTACAAGGTATTATAAATGCAAGACATTCGCAACATTGCAATCATCGCCCATGTGGACCACGGCAAAACCACATTGGTTGACAAGATGCTCATGGAAGGACATCTTTTCCGCGACAACCAGGACACCGGAACGCAAATTCTCGACAGCAACGACTTGGAACGCGAACGCGGAATCACCATTCTCTCCAAAAATGTTTCCATACGCTACAAAGACGTCAAGATAAACATCATCGACACCCCGGGTCACAGCGATTTCGGCGGCGAAGTGGAGCGCGTGCTCAACATGGCCGACGGATGCATCCTGCTGGTAGATGCTTTCGAAGGCCCAATGCCGCAAACGAGATTCGTGCTCGAGAAAGCCCTAAGCATCGGGCTCAAACCCATCGTTGTAGTCAACAAAGTAGACAAGCCCAACTGCCGCCCTGAAGAAGTCTACGAAATGGCATTCGACCTCATGTGCGCCCTCAACGCCACGGAAGACCAGCTCGACTTCCCTGTGGTGTACGGCTCTGCAAAACAGGGATGGATGGGTCCGGACTACAACAAGCCCACGTCGGACATCACCTACTTGCTCGACACCATCATCAAGACAATCCCCGCACCCAAACGCCTTGACGGCACGCCGCAGATGCTCATCACATCGCTCGACTATTCGAAATATACGGGACGTATAGCCGTGGGACGCGTGCACCGCGGCACTATAAGCGAAGGCATGGAAGTAACAATTGCCCACCGCGATGGCACCTCGCAAAAGACACGCATCAAGGAGCTCCACACCTTCGAAGGCATGGGGCACGTCAAGACCGACGCAGTTTCCAGCGGTGATATATGCGCAATCATCGGCCTCGAGAACTTTGAAATCGGCGACACCATCTGCG
>CAVFSQ010000025.1:3506-12068 GCA_963625145.1 Bacteroidaceae bacterium
TCCCGAACCGCTACCGCCAATAGCCGTTGACGAGCCTACGATGTCGATGCTCTTCACCATCAACGACTCGCCGTTCTTCGGCAAGGAAGGTAAATTCTGCACCTCGCGCCACATCTACGAGCGCCTGCAGAAAGAACTCGAGAAAAACCTTGCGCTCAGAGTCGAGCCCATATCGGCCGACAAATGGATTGTTTCGGGGCGCGGCGTGCTCCACCTTTCGGTGCTCATCGAAACAATGCGGCGCGAAGGCTACGAGCTGCAGGTAGGCCAGCCTCAGGTTATCTACAAGACTATCGACGGTGTGAAATGCGAACCTATAGAGGAACTCACCATCAACGTTCCCGAAGAATACTCAAGCAAGATGATTGACATGGTTACACGCCGCAAGGGCGACATGACGGCCATGGAAACACAGGGCGACCGCGTGAACATCGAGTTTGACATCCCCTCGCGAGGTATTATCGGACTTCGCACCAATGTGCTCACCGGCAGTCAGGGCGAAGCCATCATGGCTCACCGCTTCAAGGAATACCAGCCTTATAAGGGAGTAATCACAAGGCGACAGAACGGTTCGATGATTGCATTGGAAACCGGTACAGCCTTCGCATATTCCATCGACCACCTGCAAGACCGCGGCAAGTTCTTCATCAACTCAGGCGACGAGGTTTACGCCGGGCAGGTAATCGGCGAACATGTACACGACAACGACCTTGTAGTGAATGTCACCAAGGCTAAACAGCTCACCAACATGCGCGCTAGCGGTGCTGATGACAAGGCCCGCATTGTTCCGCCCGTAGTGTTCTCGCTGGAAGAAGCACTGGAATACATCAAGGAAGACGAATACGTGGAAGTTACACCGAAAAGCATGCGCATGCGAAAGACGGTACTCGACCATCTTGCACGCAAGCGCTTGAACAAGTAGCACAAACGTAACAACCAAAAGCAAGGGTGCAACAAGGGGAATACTCCGGTTGCACCCTTGCGCGTTTCCAACAATTTCAGATGCCAGCCAACAAGCGATAGCGGCCATCGACAATTTCTATATCACCGTCCTGCATCATTTCTTCAATTGCTTCTGCCAAATCGGGCATGGGTATTCTCTCCATGTGGAGCGACGATGCCGTATGCAATTCGCCATCGGAAAGAACCTTCATTATAGCCGTGCGGGCGGCTTCACGCCGCGAGTTGCTGTTTTGCCGATGCTTCTTCTTGAGGCATACGTCGCATTTCCCGCAGTCGTGCCCGTCTTTCTCGCCGAAATACGCCAACAGGAAGCGACTGTGGCATTCGCGGCCCTCGCAATAGTCAAGCATTGCCTGTATACGCCGTTTGTATTCCTCGCGGCGCTGTTCGTAGATTTCGCGGCTTATCACAAGGTCTTCCGACAGCACGCGTCTCTGCAGGTACGTCACTCTCGGTGTGCGCTTATGGGGAATGTAATGTATGATCCTCTGCCGCGAAAGACCCACAAGCACCTCCACCGCACGCTCGCGGGTAATTCCGCAGTAAGTAGCAATTGTCTGCTCGTCGACATACACATAATCCACGAATATCCCGCCATAGTTGCGGAGCATTGCCTGTATCACGTCCTCGCCTTCGCGCGAAATGTTGTGTATGCGGTAAAGTTCCTCGCGCCCCACCATAAAAACCACACGCGACTTTATATCCTCTTCTTCGGCAAAATATATGTATCCGGCGCGAGTTAGTATGCGCAGAGAAATCTCCACCGTCTCGGCAAAGAAGCGGTAGGTTTGGCAAAATTCGGCTATATTGAAATTATAAATAACGTTGTAGCCGTCTCCAAGCGCCAGTTCGAAAAAGTCGGCCATACAGTCGTAAATCTGGTGTATGGTGGCTATCGGTGGAAAATTCTGTGCCACTCTCCGCTTGAGCATTGCGCTGTCGCGCCCGTTGTAAAGCAGCACGGCATACGACTGTTTGCCGTCTCTGCCTCCACGGCCTGCTTCCTGAAAATACGCTTCGGGAGAGTCAGGCGATTCAAGGTGTATCACCAGGCGGACATCGGGTTTGTCAATGCCCATACCGAAAGCATTAGTCGACACCATTACACGCGTTTCGCTTTCGGTCCAGCTTCTTTGCCTCAAGTCCTTGTCGATGCGCGTAAGTCCTGCATGATAGTTAAGCGCCTTTATACCGTTGTGCTTCAGAAAAGATGCTATTTCGGAAGTTTCCTTGCGGTTGCGCGTATAAACGATTGCCGAACCGGGAACACTGTTGAGGATATGGAGCATCTCGCCCATCTTGTCTTCTGTCTTGCGCACCACATACGTAAGGTTGCTCCGTTCGAAACTCATGCGAAAGACGTTGCCTTCGCGGAATTCCAGCCGTTTCTGGATGTCGTCGACAACTTCGGGCGTAGCCGTAGCCGTGAGGGCCAAAACGGGAGCATTTGGAAAGAGTTTGCGTATCTCGCTTATCTTGAAATAAGAGGGGCGGAAATCGTATCCCCATTGCGATATGCAGTGCGCCTCATCGACGGTTATCAGCGTTACGGGCATCTTGTGCACCTTCCACAGGAAAAATTCTGACCCGAGGCGTTCGGGCGAGACGTAAAGAAACTTGTAATCGCCGAGGATGCAATTGTCAAGCGCCGTTTCTATTTCGTCCTGCTTCATTCCGCTGTAGACGGCCGTAGCTTTGATGCCGCGCACCCTAAGTGCGGCAACCTGGTCCTTCATCAGCGCCACAAGTGGCGTGATTACCAGGCACAAGCCTTCACCGGCCAATGCCGGCACCTGAAACGTTATAGACTTGCCGCCGCCCGTGGGCATGAGTCCCAATGTGTCGTGGCCGACGGCTATACTTTCGATTATTTCGCGCTGTATGCCGCGGAAAGCGTCGTATCCCCAGTATTCCCTGAGAGTGCGGATGAATTTGTCGTCCATCGGCCGGTGCAAGCTATTCGGAAGCCGGGCGGATGTCTTCGATTTGAAGCTGCAGTTCGCCGTGGCGATGTGTATTCTCTTCTATTGTATAGCAGATGTCGAAGGCACGCTTTGTCTTTATGAAGCGCGCCTGCGAACTTTGGCCGAAAGCTATACCGTTGACAATGTTGTTCGACTTGTTGTCGACAAGTTCGAGTTTTATATGCTCCTGCTTGCGCCCCACCACCTTGCTTGTGCCGTAGTCGTAGACGCGCCTGGTACAGAAAATCGGCTTAGGATTGCCGGGGCCAAAGGGGTTGAAGCGCTTGAGGTCATTGCGGAACTGCTGCGTTATGTCGCGGAAATCAATCACCGCAGAGATATCAAGACTTGCTTCGGTCTGCTCTTCGCGTATATGGCTTTCCACGTAGCTTTCGAAGCGCCGCTTGAATTCCGCTACATGGTCAGGCTTAAGCGTAAGGCCCACGGCATAGGTGTGGCCGCCAAAATTTTCGAGCAGGTCACGGCAACTTTCCACGGCCTTGTACACGTTGAACCCCACTACGGAGCGTGCGCTTCCGGTGGCCATTCCGTCGCTGAGCGTAAGCACTACGGCAGGGCGGTAGTATACTTCAGTGAGCCTCGATGCCACGATGCCCACCACTCCCTTGTGCCACGAAGGGTCGTAGACAACCAGCGAGCGCAGGTTGTCGAGATTGTCGATTCCGTCGACGATGCTGTTGGCTTCTTCGGTAGTCTGCTTGTCGATATCCTTACGCTCCTCATTGTAGATATTGATGGTCTTGGCCCGCTCCAGCGCCTCTTCATGACGGTTTTCCGTAAGAAGTGCAACGGTTTCCTTGCCGTTCATCATACGGCCCGAAGCGTTGATGCGCGGCCCGATCTTGAACACGATATCGTTCATCGTTATTTCCTTTCCCTCGAGCCCGCAAAGTTCGATTATAGCCATAACGCCCATCGACGGATTGCTGTTGAGCCGGCGCAGACCGTGGTAGGCCAAGATGCGGTTTTCACCGGTAACGGGCACAATGTCGCTTGCAATGCTTATGGCGCAAAGGTCGAGCAGCGGAACAAGCCGGTTGAACTCAATGCCGTTGTCCTGCGCAAAAGCCTGCATCAGTTTGAAGCCCACGCCACATCCGCAAAGGTGGCTGTAGGGATAAGAGGAATCGCTGCGCTTTGGGTTGAGTATCGCCACGGCATCGGGCAGTTCTCTGTCGGGCACGTGGTGGTCACAGATAATCACCCCTATTCCGCGCGACTTGGCATAAGCCACCTCGTCTACAGACTTTATACCGCAGTCAAGCACTATCATAAGCTTCACGCCCGTTTCGGCGGCATGGTCTATGCACCTGCGCGAGAGCCCGTAGCCCTCGTCGTAGCGGTCGGGAATGTAATAGTCGATATTGGTGCAGAAAGTCTTGAGGAACTTGTACACCACCGTAACAGCGCTACATCCGTCAACATCATAGTCGCCGAACACCAGAATGCGGTCGTTGCGCCCCACAGCGTAATTGAGCGCATCCACAGCCTCGCGCATATCGTTCATCAGGAATGGGTCGTGGAGATCGGAAAGCTGCGGATGAAAGAATTTACGTGCCTCAGCCGGCGTCGTGATGCAGCGGTCCTGCAGCAGCCGGCCGATAATCGGGTGAACGCCCAATTCCTCCGCAAGCAATCGCGCTGCCTCCGCCTCTTCCGGCGACGGAGGAGCGTATTTCCATTTGTAATTCATTATATATTGTCATTTTTTATTTCTGATTTACAAGGAGTTTTTGCTGCGCCAAATGCCATACGGCGCCACTTCTCCTAATTTACAAGCGTAAAATTACAAATAATAACTGAAACGCCTTGCTTTTTGGTTACGAAATTGCAACCGGACAAAAACATTACACCGGCCAGGCGCAAGCCGCCACAAGCACGTAGCCGAAAGTCAGCAGCAACACTGTGCAAAGGGCATCGACATCCGAACACAGATAACCGGAAAGCGTGTATCCGGGCGCCATACGTTGCGCAACGGGCAAGCGCTTCAAAATACGGGTATATACAAAATAAAGCATGCAGCCTACCGCCGTTCCCACCAGGAAACCAGCCGCAACATCGCCGGCATAGTGCACGCCCAGATAGATGCGCGAAAATCCGTTGAGCAGAGACCACACCACAAACAAAAGCGCGGCACCGCGCTTGCGGAAAAGCAGCGATGCAAACACGGCCACCGACATGGTGTTGGCGGAATGGGCCGAAAAGAAGCCATAGCCGCTCTCGCGGTATCCGTTGACAATGCGCACGCAATACATCAGAAGCGGATCGCACGACGGGCGCCAGCGGCCGCTCAGCGTCTTGCATATTTCCGACAACCCGCTCGAAAACGCCACACACATCGCAAGCAATGCAAACAAAGCGGCAATATGCGGAAGGTCGTTGTTCCTCACAACGACATACAGCAGCACGAAGCCCGCCGGAATCCATGTGAGCGTAGAAGTCACAAGCATCATGGCGCCATCGGCATACAGCGAATCAATGCCGTTGACGGCCAAAGTGATGGCCCGGTCAATATTATGTAGATTTCCCAACATTCTGACTAAGGCTTCAACCAATTTTGCAAATATACGCAAAACGGCGTTTGCCCTGCCGCCCTACGGCCGGAAAAAGCAGCCAGGGCCAACTTATCTACATTCCTATGCCATACATTACAAATTGCAGTCAAAAAAAAGAATCTACAAGCCGTCAATAACAATTAATTGTCTAAATTTGCGGTATGGCATCCCTACATTACGTTTGCACCACAAATTTTGGGAAAAAAGAAAAACAATAAAATATGAAAAGAACACTGATTGCATGCTTCATGGCAGCTGTCACAGGCTACCTGTCAGCCGGGGCACAGACCGGAGAGGAGAAAAACACGATTATACTGGCCTCTAGTTCGGCATCCCATCCCAACGAGCGTCCGCAATGGACAAAGGAACAGGCCGAAGCCTGGTTCGACAAGGTAGGTGTTATTAAAGGCATCAACCACCCCACGCCCCCGTGCTCGGCCGTAAGCCAGGACGAGGCGCTAAACCTTGCCCACAAGTCGGGCTACAACTCCGTGCGCTGGTTCATCTACGGAGGCTCCACCCAAGACTACATCAACCAAGTGGAGGATGCAGCACAGGCGGCATGGAAATACGGCATGACCATAGCACCCGTATTCTCGTTCGCCCACATTCCCACATCGTATACCGACTCTATAGCACTGGCATCTAAGGTAAGGCAGATAATCAAGAAATTCCGCAACGACGAGCGCATCATCATGTGGGACCTTTGGAACGAGCCTGCCATAAACGACGCCACAACGCCGAAGATTATGGAAACCATTAGACTCATGGCCCAGTGGTGCCGCGAGGAAGGCTGCACGCAGGCCATCACATCGTCGATAATCTGGGACTCAGGCATCGGCGATACGGGCGGAGAATATGCCAAGCAGCGATATGCGGCCGAAGCCGAGATGGACGTGCACAATTTCCACGACTACGCGATGCAACAGAACCATAGCGCCAACGTGGCAAGCAATGTGGCAAGACTCAAGGCCATCAGCGACCGCCCCATAATATGCACCGAAATATTGACACGCCCCAACGGCTCAACACTGGGCATCTCGCTGCGCGAATGCGCCAAATACAAAATAGCCTTCTACTCGTGGGGGCTCTACACCTGCGACTCCAACTGGGACGTTACCTGGAACAAGTCAACGTACTACGCCTACGAACCTAATTTCCACTGCCTCTATTATGCCGGCGGCGACCCTATGGACCGAAGAGAAGCGGAATATGTAAAAAACTTCAAGTATACCGAAGAACAAATCTATCCGGGCGTGGAAGAAACCGAACGCTGGACCGAGCGCCGCGCATGGAAATGGATGGCCGACGAACCGCTGAAGATACGCTACGCCTATTCCGTGGCGGAAGCCAACTCATTCATCAATTCACACACCGCCAGCAACCCATACAACTGCATCGCCGTGCGGCTCAGCCTCAAGAGCTATTCAAGCGGAAACTCTTCGTATATACAGGCCATAACCTCCATGGCATCAAAAGCCAGCAATGCCGGCATGCGCGTGCTTCCGGTGCTCATTACCAGCAGCGACCTCTCGAGTTCAACCACCACACTCAAAAACTACGCCTTCAACATGATAAACTCGCTGTATAACGACAGGCGTTTTGCTGGATGGTGCCTGTTCGAGCAGACTGCAGAAAGCGAACCTACGGATTTCCACTCGCAGTTCTCCGAACTGTTCAGCTACGTGCGCTATTCCTTCCCCAACCAGCCTATCTTCGCATGCCCAATAGCAAGCACCGCGGCTCCCGCCGACTCTACGGCCAACAGCGAAAGCGTTAACGACTTCACCAACTACATGTGGCAGCTGAGCGACGTGGTGGCATTCAAGACCGCCGACGGCACTGAGGCAAGCGCAGAACTGCTCAACAACCTGCAGGCACAATACAACCGGCCGCTTTTCTACCTCAACGCCACCAAACTGCAGAACGAATTTGCAAGCAGCCACGTAAACTGGGCAACAAGTTCCGATTTGTCGGCAAGCGAAATAGACGCGTTCAAATTCTCGCCGCTGAACATTACCACCAAAGGCGACACCTGCAAAATGCCGTCGTGGAAGGCATGGGCGCAGATGAACCGCGGGCCAGTGAAAGGCCTTTACTACAAGAGCATAGCCGCCGCAAAGACGGGCATTGCCACACAAGGTCCCAAAGGCATCTACAACAGCGTAGCAGTGCAGCTGAACTACGATACGTACAACCGCACCCGAGACACGTTTATCAGCGATTTCGAAGCACTGCTCGACTCGGCCGGGAAATACAATATGACCGTGGTTCCAATGCTGCTTAACGACACCTACGGCAAACGCAGCCAAACATCGCTGCTCGCCTACATCACCTACATGATTAGCACCTACGACAACGACCCGCGCATACTGGCATGGGAGCTGTACAACAGGCCCGGTACCGTATCGGGAATGCAGTCCACTCTCAACACGCTCGTACCGAAACTCTTCGCCACGGCACGCGCACAGTCGCCCAACCGCCCGCTGTTCATAACCCCCTATGTGACGATAGACAACTTCGCCGACGGTTTCGACTACGAAAACATGCTTGCACACTTCGGCGGTGGCGGCGGATGGAACTATCTGAAATTTGGAAATGCCGGAATCAACCTCGTATACATGTGCTGGCAGCTTAGCGACATCTGCTCGCTTAATTCCGGGCAAAACAGCCCCGAGCTCGGCTGGATAAACAGCATAGCCTACAAGTTCGGGCGCCCGGTGATATGTACCCGCTGGGAAACGGCAAATTCCACAACAATTGAAAAGACTCTCGACGTGTTTGCCGACCACCACGAGCCGTGGTTCGTTGACGGCACAGTAGACGATTCGCTGGTAAAAGATTTCAAATACCAGACTGTAATCACCAACCATTGACAACATTCATTCCCATCAATAAAGGCGGCTGGTGGGCCGCCTTTATTGATTCAATTATCCTCCGTTGCAATCAATTAGCCCGTTTCCGGCTTTTTTCTATGCGCAGAGAATTTTTCTTTTGTGCGCAGAAAATTTTTGCGCTGTGCGCACACAATTTTTCCGCTATGCGCAAAGAAGAATTAC